>JBAQXA010000220.1:0-1930 GCA_049299195.1 Nocardioides sp. | reverse complement strand
CTGATGGCCAAGGTCCTCGCCGACGGCACGCTCGGCAACCCGGCTCGTCTCGACGCCACCCTCGCCGCCATCACCGACAACCTGACCGTCGACTCGGCGTGGAGCAACCAGGAGATCCGCGGACTGGTGTTGAGCCTGCGCGGGCTGTCGATGGCCAAAGTCCGGTTCGTGACCCTGCCGCTCGACCACTACGAGACCCTCCCCAACGTCGGCGCCGTCAACATCCTCGACCCGGTCCGGGCCCGGGAGTTGTTCGATTCGCTGGCGCAGGACCGCATCGCTCGCTACCTCAAGCGGCACCCTGAGGATGAGTTGCAGGCCCCCGAGGACGTCTCCTGAGCCGTTCCGCGGGCTCGGCCACCCGGCATACCGCACGAGGTTTGGCAACGGAATCCGTATATTTTGGCGAGTTTGACTACCGTTTTCCCTTGCCTAAGGTCACTAACACGCGTCAAGATGGCAAGACATCCCAACGAAGAGGCTGGCCATGACTGACCTGAATCAGATCCACGACGCCGTCGCTCACGAGGCGCTGCAAGAGAAGGCACGCGACCACCTTTGGTTGCACTTCTCGCGGCACTCGGCCTACGAGAGCGGCGAAATGCCCGTGATCGTGCGTGGCGAAGGCGCCTACATCTACGACAGCCACGGCAAGCGCTACCTCGACGGCCTGGCCGGGCTCTTCGTCAACCAGCTTGGCCACGGCCGCACCGACATCGCCGAGGCGGCCGCCGCTCAGGCGAGCACGCTGGCCTTCCATCCGCTGTGGTCCTATGCACACGAGCCGGCGATCGAACTGGCCGACCGCTTGGCCGGTTATGCACCGGGCAACCTCAACCGCGTGTTCTTCTCCTCCGGAGGCGGCGAGTCAGTCGAGACCGCCTGGAAGCTCGCCAAGAACTACTACAAGCTCATCGGCAAGCCCGGCAAGCACAAGGTGATCAGCCGCAACATCGCCTATCACGGCACCACCCAAGGTGCCCTCTCGATCACCAGCCTCCCGGGGCTGAAGTCCCCCTTCGAGCCGCTGGTGCCCTCGACCTTCCGGGTGCCCAACACCAACTTCTACCGCGCCCAGGCGCACGGCGATGACGCCAAGGAGTTCGGCCGCTGGGCCGCCGACCGGATCGCGGAGGCGATCGAGTTCGAGGGAGCCGACACCGTCGCGGCCGTCTTCTTGGAGCCGGTCCAAAACGCCGGCGGCTGCTTCCCACCCCCTCCCGGCTACTTCGACCGGGTCCGCGAGATCTGCGACGAGTACGACGTGTTGATGGTCTCCGACGAAGTCATCTGCGCCTACGGGCGGCTGGGCTACATGTTCGGCGCCGAGCGCTACGGCTACGAGCCCGACATCATCACCAGCGCCAAGGGACTCACCTCGGGCTATGCCCCGCTAGGCGCGATGATCTGCAGCGACAAGCTGATGGAGCCGTTCTTGAGGGGACACGAGATGTTCCTGCACGGCTACACCTTCGGCGGCCACCCGGTCTCCTGCGCGGTCGCGCTCAAGAACCTCGACATCTTCGAAAGCGAGGGTGTGCTCGCCCACGTGCGCAACAACGAAGATGCCTTCCGCACCACCTTGGAGAAGCTGCTCGACCTGCCGATCGTCGGTGACGTGCGCGGCGACGGCTACTTCTACGGCATCGAAATGGTCAAGGACAAGGCCACCAAGGAGACCTTCAACGAGGACGAGTCCGAGCGGTTGCTGCGGGGCTTCTTGTCCAAGGCGCTGTATGACGCTGGGCTCTACTGCCGCGCTGATGACCGCGGCGATCCGGTGATCCAGTTGGCGCCGCCGCTGATCTGCGACCAGTCGCACTTCGATGAGATCGAGCAGATCCTGCGCGCAGTGCTGACCGAGGCGGGCACGCTCCTCTAAGGGGAGCGGGCCGGCCGCCGGCGGTCTGGGCTAGACCGCCGCTGGCGG
>JBAQXA010000219.1:0-4287 GCA_049299195.1 Nocardioides sp. | reverse complement strand
GTCGGGGGCCGGGGGGTATGCCGCGGTCAGTGCTTGATCGTTGCCAGCAGCCGCTGGCGCCAGGCCTCGGTCTCGGCCACCTGGTTGAAGGTGTAGACGTGTAGGCCGTCGACGCGGGCGCCGGGCTCGCCTAGGGCGGGCGCGCATTTGGCGAGGAAGCGTTCGCCGGTGAAGCCACCGGGCGCTGCCAGTCGCGCCATCACGCCCTTCTGCTTGACGAGGAACTTCGTCGACTCACCCACGCCGATCTTGGTGGCCATCGAGAGCAATTTCGCGCGATCAACAGGCCCCGGCATACCGAGCAGAAGCGGCATGGTCACCCCTCGCTGGCGCATCCGATGGAGCCAGCGCTTGATGATCGCCGGGTCGAAGGTCAGGTTGGAGACGACATGGGTGGCGTGGAGGCGCTTGTCCCACATCGACTGGATCGTCACGTCGTCGTGGATCGTCGGGTGGGACTCCGGATAGCCCGCGATGCCGACGTGATCAAACGGCCGACCCATCTCGGTGAGCGACTCGAGCACAGCGAGGGCGTCGGGGAACTCACCGACCGCCTCGGCGTCACCGCCGGGGACGAAGACCGCGTGCACCCCGAGCCCGGTCAACCGATCGACGATCTCGCCGAGCTCGGTGGGGTTGTGGATGAGCCTCGCGGCGAGGTGGGGGACGACGTCATACCCCGCACGACTGAGGGTTTCGGCCGTGTCGAGCGTCTGAGCCAGCCCTTTGGCAGCCGAGGCGGTGACGGTGATCTGCACGTCGGTGGGGACAGCCTCGGTGACCTGGTCGACGATCCGGGCGGTGGGCAGCACCTCATACCGAGCGTGCCGCAGAAGCCGCACCATCGTGTCGGCCACATCGTTGCGCATGACGCATCCTGTTCCGCTATACGCACTGGAAGGGCCTTCAGAGTACGGCGTCGCCCACCCTCGCGACAAGCAGCCCGCGCCATTCCCGCGCCGTACTCCGCAGGACGTGCGACGAATCGAGCGCTATGGCGACCGATCTGTCGCACGTTGGCAGGGGGGCCCTCGGGACGTGCGACGAATCGGGCGCCATGGCGACCGATTTGTCGCACGCAACGCAGGCGGCGCGCGGGGGTCAGCAGATGCGGGGGAGTTGCTCGCCGATGGGGAGGTCGATGACGCGGGTGCCGCCGAGGCCCGTGCGGGAGACGACGACGCCAGGGTGCTGGGCGACGATGGAGCCGATCCGGCAAGCGCCAGCGCCGACTTCGTGCGCTCGCATCACCTCTAGGGCCCGCTCGGCGTCGGTCTCGGCGACGATCGCGATCAGCTTGCCTTCGTTGGCGACCTGGAGCGGATCGAGGCCGAGCAGACCGCAGGCGTCGCGAACCTCCTCGGGGATCGGCAGGTCGCGCTCGACGAGTTCGATCCCGACGCGCGACGCCTTGGCGATCTCGTTGGTCGTGGCCGAGACGCCGCCTCGGGTGGGGTCGCGCAGGGCGCGCACGTCGATGCCAGCCTCCACGAGCGCCGCCACCAGATCGGCCAGCGGGGCAGAGTCGGTCTCCACTGTCGTGCCGAACTCCAGCCCTTCGCGGCAGCTCATCACCGCGACGCCGTGTGATCCGATAGCCCCATTGATCAGCACGGCATCGCCGGGGCGAGCCCGGGAGACCGCGATCTCGACCCCGGCCGGGACCACCCCGATGCCGGCCGTGTTGATGAAGACACCGTCCCCGCTGGCGTGGTCGACGACCTTGGTGTCCCCCGTCACCAGACGTACGCCGGCCCGCTCGGCGGCCTGACCCATGGCGGTCGCGATCCGGCCGAGGTTACTGAGCGCCGTACCCTCCGCAACGATGAAGGCGGTGGAGAGGAAGAGCGGCCGGGCCCCCGACATCGCGAGGTCGTTGACGGTGCCGTTGATCGCGAGGTCTCCGATGCACCCGCCCGGGAAGAACATCGGCTTGACGACATAGCTGTCGGTCGAGAAGGCCAGCCGGCCACCCAGCACCTCCACGACCGCCGAGTCGCCGAGCTCCGCCGCAGCGGCCGCGCCGAACGCCGGGAGGAAGAGGTTTTCGATCAGCTCGGCGGACATCACTCCGCCGCCACCGTGGCCCATCACCACGTGGGGGGTGTTGCGCAGCGGCGCCGGGCAGGTCCACCCTTCGAAGTCGAGACCGCCGGCCGCCGAGTCGGGTCCGGTCATGACACCGAGACCAGATCGAGTCGGCGATAGGCGTAGTACGCCGCGCAGGCACCCTCCGAGGACACCATCGTCGCGCCGAGGGGCATCCGCGGAGTGCACTCCTTGCCGAAGGCGGCGCACTCGTGCGGCTTGATGAGCCCCTGCAGCACCTCACCGGAGCGACACAGCGGCGACTCCTCGGTGTGGATGCCGGTCACCTCGAACCGCAGTTCGGCGTCGTACTCCGCGTAGGCCGGGGCCAGTCGCCACCCGCTGAGCGGGATCATCCCGATCCCGCGCCAGGTGCGGTCGGTCACCTCGAAGACGTCGGCCAACACCGCCTGCGCGGCCGGGTTGCCGGCGGCCGGCACCGCGCGCGGATAGGCATTTTCGACCTCTGCGCGACCCTGCTCGAGCTGCAGCACCGTCTTGCGGATGCCTTCGAGGAGGTCGAGAGGCTCGAAGCCGGTCACGACGATCGGGACGCCGTACTTCTCCGCCAACGGTGGGTACTCCGCCGTGCCCATGACCGAGCAGACGTGGCCGGCGGCCAAGAAGGCCTGCACCCGGCACGTCGGCGACTCCATGATCGCGGCGATCGCCGGCGGCACGAGCACGTGTGAGACCAGCAGCGAGAAGTTTGTGATGCCGAGCCGACGCGCCTGCACCACGGTCATCGCGTTGGCCGGGGCCGTGGTCTCAAAGCCGATGCCGAAGAAGACGACCTGCTTGTCGGGGTGCTCTTGAGCGAGCGCCAGGGCGTCCATCGGCGAGTAGACGACCCGCACATCGCCGCCCTGGCTCTTGATCGTGAATAGGTCGTCGTGGGACCCGGGGACGCGCAACATGTCACCGAAGGAGCAGAAGATCACGTCGGGTCGACGCGCGATTGCCAGCGCCCGGTCGATGATCTCCAAAGGCGTCACACAGACCGGGCATCCGGGCCCGTGGATCATCTCAATGCTGTCGGGGAGCAACTGGTCGATGCCGTGGCGGATGATCGAGTGGGTCTGACCGCCGCAGACCTCCATCAGCGCCCACTTGCGGGTCGTGATCGCGCGGATCTGCTCCAGCAGCCGCTGCGCCAACTCGGGGTTGCCGAACTCGTCGAGGTACTTCATGACGCGGCCTCCTGTCCCGGGTGGAGGGAGGCACCAGACTCGCGGGCACCAGACTCTCGGGCGCCAGACTCGCGGGCAGCAGCCTCGAAGCCGTCGCCGAACTCCTCCTCCAAGATGCCGAGCCGCTCGAAGGTCGCCAGCGTCTCGAGTGCGGAGGCCTCGTCGAGCCGCTGGATCGCGAAGCCCACGTGCACGATGACGTATTCGCCGACCTCGATATCGGGGAGGTAGGCGAGGCACACCTTCTTGGTCACCTCGCCGAACTGGACCTCCGCCATGGTGGTCCCGCTCTCTTCATAGACCGATCCGACCCGGCCGGGGACTGCTAGACACATGCGCTTACTCCTCGATGCGATGAGAGGTTGCCGCCGGCGGTTGCGGTGGCAGAGGCTGACGGCGAGTGGGCGAGGTGGGCCAACCCGATGGCCGCCTGGCCGAGGGCCAGCCCGCCGTCGTTGGCCGGCACCTGCTGGTGGGTGAGCACTTCCAGACCACGGGCCTCCAGGCGTTGGCGGGTGGCGTGCAGCAGGATCCGGTTGACGAAGACGCCGCCGCTGAGCCCGACAGTGTCCAGTCCGTGTGCCCCGGCGACGCTTGCCGCCGCATCGGCACAGGCATCGGCCAGGGCGAGGTGGAAGGCGTAGGCGAGTGCCCCGGCAGATGAACCGGCCGATGAGCGAGCCGATGAGCCGGGACTCGCCGCGACGATCGCGCGCACCAGAGGCCCCGGGTCGAGCAGCGCGTTGGTGTGGGGGAGAGCCAACTCGGGGACAGCCGCTTCAGGGTTGGTACGCCGCCAGCGCGCCGCGGCCGCCTCCAACTCGATGGCGGCCTGCGCCTCATAACTGACGCGGGATCGAAGGCCGAGCAGAGCCGACACGACGTCAAAGAGCCGACCGGCGCTGCTGGTCGCGACCAACCCCTCTCCCGTCCGGTGCGCGCTCGCGAGGAAGGCTGCCTCGGCTGGACTCAACTCGGCGGCGAGCGCGGTGGAGCCGGGGTCGATCCC
>JBAQXA010000218.1:0-1681 GCA_049299195.1 Nocardioides sp. | reverse complement strand
GCTCGAGGATCCGCCGACCGAGCATGGCTGGCGCGAACCCTCCGCCACCGAGATCCGCGCCGCCCATGCCGAGGCCGCCCGCATTCTTCACGACTGCTCGTTTCACGGCGGCGACGAGAAGCTGACGCGCCGGCTCGACGCGGTGTTGCTTCACCCGGTCTTCGGCATCCTCATCCTGCTCGCCGTGCTGTTCCTGATGTTCCAGGCGGTATTCTCCTGGGCGGCGCCGGCGATGGACCTGATCAAGGCCTCGATGTCCGGCTTCGGCGGACTGATCGGCGAGACTCTGCCCGCCGGATTGTTGCGCAGCCTGCTGGTCGACGGCGTCGTCGCCGGCGTCGGTGCCGTGCTGGTCTTCCTGCCGCAGATCGTCATCCTGTTCTTCTTCATCATCCTCTTGGAGGATTTCGGCTACATGGCGCGGGCGGCCTTCCTGATGGATCGCCTGATGGCCGGCACCGGGCTCCACGGCCGCGCCTTCATCCCGCTCCTGTCGAGCTTCGCCTGCGCCATCCCCGGCATCATGGCGGCGCGCGTCATCGAGAACCGCCGCGATCGGCTGGCCACCATCCTGGTGGCGCCGCTGATGACCTGTTCGGCTCGCCTGCCGGTCTACACCCTGATCATCGCCGGCTTCGTGCCCGACCGGGTCGTCCTCGGCGGCTTCGGCCTCCAGGGCTTGGTGATGTTCGGCCTCTTCGCCAGCGGCATCGCCTCGGCGCTCGCCGTCGCCTTCGTCATGAAGAAGCTGGTGTGGCGCGAGGCGCCCGAGCCCTTCATCATGGAACTGCCCGACTACAAATGGCCGGCCCCGGCCAACGTGGCGCTCGGCCTGTGGATCCGCGCCGGCGCCTTCCTGCGCCGCGCCGGCACCATCATCCTCGCCCTGATGATCCTGATCTGGTTCCTGTCGACCTTCCCCGCCCCGCCGAGCGGGGCGACCGGCCCCGCCATCGACTTCTCGATCGCCGGCCGTGTCGGCCACTTCCTCGCCCCCCTCTTCGCCCCGATCGGCTTCAACTGGCAGATCGTCGTGGCGTTGATCCCGGGGATGGCGGCGCGTGAGGTGGCGGTCGGGGCGCTCGCCACCGTCTACGCCCTCTCCGCCACCGGCGACGAGGTCGGTCGGGCGCTGCAGCCGATCCTGGCGGCGGAATGGTCGCTGCCCACCGCCCTGGCGCTGCTCGCCTGGTACGTCTTCGCGCCACAATGTGTCTCCACCCTGGCGGTGGTCCGGCGCGAGACCAATTCGTGGAAATGGCCGGCGGTGATGTTCGCCTACATGCTGGTGCTCGCCTACGCGGCGGCCTATGTCACCTTCCACCTCGCCGGAGCCCTACTCGGATGAACGAGACCACCCTGATCTGGGGCATCGTCCTCGGCGCCGCCGCCTTCCTGGTGCTGCGTTTCCTACCCGCCGGCCTCAAGGCGCGGATCGGCCTCGGTGGCGGCGGCACCTGCGGGGCCAAGTCGGGCTGCGGCTCCAAGGGCTGCGACGGCTGCCACTGATCCCGAACGGATCGCCTCACGCCGAGGTGGCGAAGCGCGGATGGAGGCGGGCGATGATCGGCGGTACCCGCGACACGCCGCGCCCGAAGCCGGTGGAAAGTCCCCCACCGGCCGGCAGCGCATCGAGATCGAAGCTCTCCTCGACCACATAGGGACCGCCGCCGCGCGACGC
>JBAQXA010000217.1:0-1913 GCA_049299195.1 Nocardioides sp. | reverse complement strand
CGGCCCCGCCCGCGCTCGGCATGGTCAGCGCCGACGGGTATGCCGCGCGCGTCACCATCACGCTCCGCGAGACCGGCACTCCCGAGCAACCAGACACCAAACAGAAGCTCCTCGATTACCAGGCGGTCTCCGGCCAGCTTGCCGTCGACCTGCCCGGTGTGCGCACCGATGTCGGCGGCATCTATTCGATGGCCGACGACGTCGTGCGGGCCGTCGCCGACGACACCAAGCGCGCCGAGAGTCTCGCCCTGCCACTCGTGGCGATCCTCGGCATCCTCATCTTCGGCGGGGTCGTCGCCGCCGGGCTGCCACCGATCGTCGGGCTCGTCGCGTCGATCGTCGCGCTCGCGAGTGTGTCTTTCACCGCCGACCACACGACAGTCACCTCGCAGGCCCTCACCGTCGTGAGCTTGCTCGGCCTGGGCTTAGCCATCGACTACAGCCTCTTCATCGTCAACCGCTTCCGCGAAGAGTTGCGCGACGGTCGTGGCCGCGAGGCGGCGGTCGCGGCGCTGGCCCGCACCCTGCCGACCGCTGGTCGCACCGTCCTCATCAGCGCGGTCATCGTCGCGGTGTCGATGGGGTCGCTGCTCGTCTTCCCGCTGGCCCAGTTGCGCTCCCTCGCCTACGGCGCGATCCCCGCGGTGCTCGGCGCCGCCGTCACCGCGATCACGCTCCTGCCGGCGGTCATGGCTCTGCTCGGCCACCGCGTCAACTCCTGGCATGTGCCCGGCACTCGGCCTGCCACGGTGCTCCCCGAAGACGCCGACGCCCACGGCATGTGGGCTGCCATCGCCCACCGAGTCATGCGCCACCCCTGGCCCTACCTGCTCGGCGTCGCCGCGATCGTCCTCGCGCTCGCGGCGCCCTTCCGGCTCGTCCAGTGGGGAAGTGTCGAAGAAGGCGTGCTGCCCGCCAGTGCGCCGAGTCGTCAGATGCTCGCCACCCAGGCGGCGCACTTCGGGGGCACGCAATCGAGCATGTATGCCGTGCTGCCAGGAGCGGATGCCGCCGCGGCCGCGGCATACAGCAGGAGCTTGAAGCGGGAGGTGCCCGCGCTGCTGAGCGCGTCCCCCGTGGGTGCGACCGTCGTCGACGGGCGGCCGGTGAGTCTCGTCGTCATGAGGTATGCCGGTCACCCCAACGAGAGCGCGTCGATCGACCTGGTGCCGCAGGTGCGGGCGGTGGCGGCGCCGGGTGGAGCGCACGCCTATGTCGGCGGGGCCAATGCGCTAACCGTCGACCAGAAGGCGGTCATCGCCGAGCGGCTGCCCCTCATGATCGGGTTGCTGGCGGGGTCGATGTTTGTGCTGCTGTTGTTGGCTTTTGGGTCGATCCTTCTGCCGCTCAAGGCGATCGCCGTCTCGGCGGTGTCGATCTTGGCGTCTTTCGGGATCATCGTGTGGGGGTTCCAGGAGGGCGGGCTGGCCTCGCTGCTGGGGTTCGACCCGCCGGGCTACACGGAGATCACGACGCCGGTCGCGATGGCGGCGATGCTCTTCGGGCTGTCGATGGACTACGAGGTGTTCTTGCTGTCGCGGATCCGTGAGGAGTGGGACCGCACGGGCGACAACACGCTCGCGGTGGCGCACGGGCTGTCGCGCACCGGGCGGATCATCACGGGCGCCGCGGTGCTGCTCGGGGTGGTCGTCGGAGCGTTCGTCATCAGCGGGGTGATCATCGTCAAGATGCTTGGCGTCGCGATGCTCGTGGCGCTCTTGCTCGACGCGACGTTGATCCGTGGCGTGCTGGTGCCGGCGTCGATGCGGCTCATGGGCCGGTGGAACTGGTGGCTCCCTGCTGGCTTGGCCAGGTGGTGGGAGCGCCACAACCTCGCCCACTGACCGGCGCCCCGTTCGCAGCTGTCAAGCGGAAACGAAACCCACGCTGAGACGTGGGTTTCGCTTCAGCAT
>JBAQXA010000216.1:0-1939 GCA_049299195.1 Nocardioides sp. | reverse complement strand
CCAACCCCGCGGGAGACGGGCCGCGGGAGACGGGGGAGGGGGCGCGGCGGGGCGGCGGGAGGGGCGCGGCGGCTAGCCAGCCGACTGTCGTAGGCGCGCCGCGTCGAGGATGGTGATCTTGCCGCGGCCCAAGCCCACGATGCCGGCCTCGGCGAACTCGTTGAGGGTCTTGGTGGTGGTCTCTCGGGAAGTGGCTGCCAGCGCGGCCAACTGTTCATGAGTCAGCCGCACCTGGACGCCGCGCCCCAGGGTCCGCGCGCCGCCCTCGCTCAGGGTGAGCAGCGTCGTCGCGATGCGCTCGGGCACCGACTTGAAGACCGCGTCGGAGAGGCGTTGCTCGATGGTGCCCAACCGCTGACCGAGGGTCGCACAGATGCGCCCGGAGATACGCGCATCGGCGAGCAGCAGTTGTTGCACGTCTCGCTTGGTCATGACGCACACGACCGCGTCGGTCATCACCTCGGCGAAGTTGTCGTGCATCCGCTGGCCAACGATGACCATCTCGCCGAAGATCGTGCCCGGCTCCACGATTGCCGTGGTCAGCACTCGGCCGTCGGGTGAGACCCGGAAGATCCGGACCCGGCCCTTCTTCAAGATGAAGAGCTTCTCGGGGGCGTCGTGGGGGGTGAAGATCATCTCCCCGGCGCCGTAGTCGTGCATCGGCGCGGCCTTCGCGAGGGCGTCCATCTCGGCGCGGTTGAGGTCGCAGAAGATGTCCACCTCCGACATCGACCACACGCGCTCATCTGGGTCGGTCGCGACTCGTTCGAGATCCACATCGGCCTCCCTCCGACTCGGTGCCCACGGTCGGTTGCCGCCGGCCAGCGCGTCCAAGCTGACGGATCCGGTATGCCGTGGCGTACTGCGCCCGGCCCCGTCGCCCTCGCGCGGGGCGTCGCCCGGCTCCACCCTTGCCATGCCGTCAACCTAGTGTGCCGCGCTCCCGCCGTACGTGTGCTGGCTTACGTTCCCCGCCCCCTCTCGCCCCGGCTCGCCCGTCCCCGCCCCCGCCCCCGGCCCCCCTCCACCGTCTCCCGCGGGGTTGGAACCACTTTCCCCGCGTTGGGTCACCCCAAAAGTGACGCCAAACCCGCGGAAGACGGTGGAGAGGGGCGCGGGAGGGGGCCGGGGGTGCGGGTTAGAGGAGGCCGGTGGTGAAGCCGCCGTCGACGCCGAGTGCGACGCTGTTGATGAATCCGGCGGGTTCGGAGCACAAGAAGGTCACGACCTTGCCGAAGTCGGACGGGTCTCCGGTGCGGCCGCTGAGCCCGGCATCGCGCAGGCGGTCGGTCAGGTGCAGCCCGGGGGCGGCCAGGTTGACCGTGATCCCGTCCTCGGCGAGCTCTTGGGCGGCCGTCTTGGTCCACGCCCAGAGCCCGGTGCGTGCGACGTTGGAGAGGGCCAGGTCGCGGATCGGCTGGCGCACGGTCGCGGACGCGATGAACACGATGCGGCCCCAGTGCTGCGCGCGCAGGTGGGGGATCGCCGCGCGGGCAAGCCGCACCGACGCGAGCAGATTGGCGTTGACGGCCTCCAAGATCTGCTCGTCGGTGACCTCCAGCGCATGGCCGGTCGGCGGCCCTCCGGCGTTGCCCACCACGATGTCGAGTCGGCCCCACTCGGCGAGTGCGCGGTCGACCAACAGGCTGGGTACGTCGGGATCGGTGATGTCGCCGGCCATCGCCAGGGCGGTGCCGCCACCGGCGTTGACCTCCGCCGTCAGCGCGTCCAGAGCCGGGCTCGGTCGCGCATTGATCAGCACCCGCGCACCTTCGGCCGCCAAGGCACGCACGGTGCCAGCGCCGAGTCCGCGGGAGGCCGCAGTCACGATTGCCACCCGATCACGCAGGCCGAGGTCCATGGGAGGAACCTACGCGTCTGCGCCGCCCGCAAGGCTGCGGGCCTGCGCCAGCACCTCGCGCTCGGTGCGTCCCAGCGC
>JBAQXA010000215.1:0-2486 GCA_049299195.1 Nocardioides sp. | reverse complement strand
CGTCAGCGGCGGACCCTTGGCCCCATCTTCAGATCGTTCTCGAATGACTTGATGCCCACTTGCAGGCCGTCATCGAGGTAGCCGGTCGCTGTGGTCGGATCCAGGATGCCAACAGCGAAGCCCGCTCGGACCCACCGAGGGTCCTTCAGGCAGCGGCGCGGGATCGAGATCTTGGCCAGGTGGGTCGCCTCGTTGAACTGCGCCTCCATGCCTGCGCACTTCACCGCTCGACCCTTGAGTTCGACGCGCACCTTGAGCTTGGCCGTGTTGGCGTAGACGTCGTAAAGCCGCCCGCCGTTTGTCTTGAGCTGGCCACCGAAGGTCGTGTTCCGAGACGTGTCGAGGTCGTAGGTGCGAATCTTCATGACCACGCGCGTCCGCTTGTGGATCACGGCGCTCTTGATGATGTCTCCCACGACCCGCAGGGGCGCCGGCATCGGTCCTCCCTCCAGGCCAAACGACCAGACGTCGGCGGAGGCGTCGGGGGCGGCGTACTTGTCGGCATGGGCGGGGGCGGTGCTGAGCACCAACCCGGCGGTGAGTCCGGCAACGGCGAGGCGGGTGAGGCGGGCAGCGAGGGTTTTCATGAAGGCTCCTTGGCCTGGGCTGCGGCGGCGATTGTCGATCTCAGGCTTATCGACTGCGCAGACGATAACCCACGATGGCCGTCGGATCGATGGCTGGAGTCGCGAAGCTGATGCGTGGCCCGCGGCGCGATAGCCTTGTCTACTCGCCACGAGCAGCGCCGGCCGCCGCCGTGGGCCACGGGGGAGACGAAAGAGGTTCACCAGCAGTGACCGACGAGCTGTTGTCGCGGGAGATCGCGGCGGAGCAGGTATTTGTCGACCGGGTCTACCGCCAGCTGGAAAAGTCCGCCCGTTCGGCGCATGCGCTGGCCCGGGAGGGGCACAGTCGCGGCCGGCTCGGCCACGAAGGCGGCCTCGTCGAGCGCGACGCGATGGTCTTCCAGGCCGCACGGCGCATTGCTGAGCTCGATGCAGCCCACGAGGGGCTCGTGTTCGGACGCCTGGACCTGCGCGCCGAGGTCGATCCCGCCCCGCGTTATGTCGGCCGGATCGGGCTGCGCGACGAGGCGCGGGACTCCCTGCTCATCGATTGGCGGGCGCCCGCCGCGGCCGTCTTTTATCAGGCGACCGCCGCTGAGCCGCACCAAGTCGTACGCCGACGGGTGCTGCGGTGCGCCGGGGCGACCGTGACCGGCGTGCAGGACGAACTCCTCGACGCCGAGGTGGAGACGGCGCTGCCGATCTTGGGCGAGGGCGCCTTGATGGCTCAGCTCTCGCGGGCGCGGGACCGCTCGATGCACTCGATCGTGGCGACGATCCAGGCCGAACAGGACCGGGCGATTCGGGCCCCGGCCAAGGGCGTGGTCTCGATCAGCGGTGGACCCGGCACGGGCAAGACGGTGGTGGCGCTGCACCGCGCGGCATACCTCCTCTATACGGAGCGGCGGCGTTATGAGACCGGCGGGGTGCTGGTGGTGGGGCCGAGTGGCGTGTTCATGCGCTACATCGAGCAGGTCCTGCCGAGCCTCGGCGAGACGGCCGTCGCGTTGCGCTCGCTGGGTGAGGTTGTGGGCGGCGTACGCGCCACTCGGCACGACGATCCCGCCGTCGCCGAGGTGAAGGGTTCCGCCGCGATGGCCGAGGTGCTGCGGCGGGCCGCGCGGCAACAGCCGCCGGGCAGCCCGCGGGAGTTTCGGGTGTTTTGGCGCGACAACGTGGTGCGGCTGGACGGCTCGGTGTTGGGGCAGGTGCGGCGCCAGCTCATGAGCCATGGCCAGCGCAATCGCCAGTTGCCACGCGTGGCCGGCGCCCTGCTCGACCAAATGTGGCGGCAGGTGCGCAGCGAGCGGGGGCGCGAGCGCGGGCGGGAGGCCTTCGACGACGAGTTGTTGTCGAATCCGGAGTTCGTCGACTTCGCGGCCGAGTGGTGGCCGCCGCTGGTTGCCGAGGAGGTCCTGGGCTGGTTGCGAGATGACGCGTTTGTGGCTCGAATCGCCGACGGCGTGATCACCGCGGAGGCGCAGCGGCTGCTCGTGAAGTCGTGGGGGTCGGACTGGTCGGTCGAGGACGTGCCGCTGCTCGACGAGCTGCGCTATGCCCTCGGCGACGTGCCGGCGGCCGATGTGGGTGCCGACTTGGGCGTGGAGGACATCGACCCACTCGAGGGCATCGACCTGCGCGAGATCACCACGGCCTCCGATCGCGAATACGCGCCGTCGCGGCGGGGGTGGATGGCGCCGACGCACCGGATCGAGGACGACGGCTACGCCCACGTGCTGGTCGACGAGGCGCAAGATCTCTCGCCCATGCAGTGGCGGATGCTCGGCCGGCGCGGGCGCGCGGCCACGTGGACGGTCGTCGGGGATCCGGCGCAGTCGTCTTGGCCGCACCCGGCGCAGGCGGCCAAGGCCCGCGCCGAGGCGCTGGCGGGGCCGATCGGGCGCGAGGTCTTCGAGTTCC
>JBAQXA010000214.1:0-1841 GCA_049299195.1 Nocardioides sp. | reverse complement strand
CGCGCAGCACGTCGGCGATCGCCTGCGCGTGCCACAACTCCTCAAGCCCGACGATGTCGGCCCCCAGGTCGCGCAACTGGTTGCCCGTCCAGACGACCTTGCGGCGGTACTCCGTGTGGGTCCACGGGGACTGCCCCGGGTTCATCGCCTTGCCCGGCAGTTGCAGGTTGTAGAGGTTCAGCGTCGCCACGCTGAAGCGGTCCAAGTCCATGCTCGACCCTAGCCCTCCCGCGGGGTGGGCGGCTCGGCGCCGCCGGGCACTAGTGGGGTGCGTTGGTGCTACGTGGTGGCACTAATCCACCCCAATGGCGCGTCGGGCGGACTCTTGGGCGCCGGCTCAGCGGCGTACGAGATCGGCGATCACGCCGGTGTGGTCGGAGCCGGGGATCTCCACGTAGGCCGTGTTGACCGCGGTCCATACCGAGGTGCGGACCAGGATGTGGTCGATCTGCACCATGCACGGCAGCCCGATCGGGCCGAGGTGAAACCGGCCACCGGCCGGCCAGGTGAAGCGCAGCCCCGCGTTGGTGAGCTCGGCTGAGGAGCGGAAGCCGTCGGCGCGCAGGTTGAGCAGTGGCCGGTGGGCGAGGGTCGCGTTGAAGTCGCCGGCGATCACGTCGGCGTCGACGGCGGCGGCGCGCAAAACGCGCTGAGCCTCGGCCCACGCCCGCACGTTGGTGATCGGCGCATGGGGGTGGACCGCCATGAAGCGCAGGTCGCCTTGCGCTGTTGTCATGGTCGTGGACCACGTCTGCATGCCCGTGTGGATGGCCACGCCGCTGGTGAGGGGTGCAGCCGCAAAGACCATCGTGCCTAATGGCGGCGCCTGGGGCTCCCCAACGTGCTCCGGCAACAGGTCGTTAAGGCCCGCCTCCTGCAGCCCCGCGAGCAGGGGGTCGGTGATCTCCTGGACGGTGAGCAGGTCGACGCCGCGATTGCGCACGATCTCCACGATGCGCTCGGGGTCGGCCTGGCCAAGGCGGGCATTGACGGTCAACACGCGTATGACGTGTGGGTCCTGCCCCGCGGACGCAGCGACCTGCTCGTGTTGGCGCGCGCCCACAAACAGCGGAGCCAGCCAATAGGCGTGCAGCCCGAGCAACCCAGCGATGAGCATCGTGACGACGAGGCGGCGCCACCCGCCCAGCAACACCAATCCCAGCCCACCGGCCACCAGCAGCGCCAGCGGCACCCACGGGGTGAAGGCGACGAGGCGGACCGAGAGCATCACCGTCGGCTGCCACAACCGGAGGACCGTCAACACCACGGCCCCACCGATGCAGCCCAAAAAGATCAGCCAGGCGAGTGGACGAGTAGGCACCTGCTGAGGTTAGGCGCCGCGGCCGCCCCCACGGCATACCCGGCCAGTTCCTTCACCCCACCCCCACATCCACCCCCCACCCCCACCCCCCAAGACCGTCTACCGCGGGGTTCGTGCACATTTTGACCCCGTCCAACCCCGCGGAAGTGGTTCCAACCCCGCGGGAGACGGGGAAGGGCGGCGGGAGGGGGCGGGCGGAGAGGGTTAGGGCAGGAGGACGAGGGCGTCGCGGTGGATGACCTCGCGTTCATAGCCCGCGCCGAGTTCGCGCTTGAGGTCCCGCGAGGAGCGGCCGAGTAGGGCCGGCAGTTCGGTGGCGTCGAAGTTGACCAGTCCCCGGGCGATCGGACGGCCCGCGGGGTCGACCACGTCGACGGGGTCACCCGCCTCGAAGCTGCCCGCAACCTCGGTGACGCCTGCCGCGAGGAGCGAGGCGCGGCGTTCTACGACCGCACGCACGGCGCCCGCGTCGAGCACAAGCCGACCCTTGGGCTCGGTCGCGTGCGCCAGCCAGAGCAAC
>JBAQXA010000213.1:0-19550 GCA_049299195.1 Nocardioides sp. | reverse complement strand
TGGCCTTCGGCGCGGTCTATGGCCCGCCCTTCGTCCGCGAGGGTGAGGTACGCCGCACCGCCACGTTTGCGGACTACACGAAGTTCGTGAAGCTCGCCCAGAACTCGGTGCTCGACTCGGCGGGCGGCGTGGTCTGCGAGCCCGACGACGCACCGCTCGACAGCCGCCACCTCGACATGATCTACGCGCTGGCCACGCTCACCGACAAGATCTTCATGGGCAACGTGGTCTCCGGCGTCAACGCCACCGACACGGTCAACATGGCCTCGATCCTGTTCGGGGGCGGCGACGCCGCCGCCGGCCGGGCCTCGATCGAACAGACCCCCGCGACGATCAGCCTGATCAACTGCAACTCCCCGCTGCGCTGGGACGACCGCATGCTCGACGCGCAGTTCGTCTACTCGGCGGCCAACCAGCCGGTCGTGCTGACGCCGTTCATCTTGATGGGCGCGATGTCGCCGGTGACCATCCCCGCTGCGCTCGTCCAACAGATCACCGAGGCCCTGTCGGGCATCGCGCTGAGCCAGCTGATTCGCCCGGGCGCCCCCGTCGTCTTCGGCTCGTTCCTCTCCAACATCGATATGCAGTCGGGCTCGCCCACGTTTGGCACCCCGGAGTCCGGCATCGGGCTGCTGTGCACGGGCCAGATCGCCCGGCACTTCGGGCTCCCCTTCCGCACCGGCGGCGGGCTGACCTCCTCGCAGGTGGCCGACGCGCAAGCCGGCTACGAGGCGCTGATGACCATGTTGCCGACCTTCCTGGCCGGCACCAACTGGGTGATGCACTCGGCCGGCTGGCTGGAGGGCGGCCTGGTCGCGGGCTTCGAGAAGTTCATGGTCGACCTGGAGATCCTGCAGATGCTCCAGCACGAGTTCACCCCGCTGGAGATCGACGACGCCTCGCTTGCCTTCGACGCCCACCAAGAGGCCGGACACGGCGGGCACTTCCTCGGCACCATGCACACGATGGAGCGCTTCCGGACGTGCTTCTACCGCCCGTTCCTGTCCTCTTCGGAGAACTACGAGCGCTGGATGCGCAACGGCTCGCAGGACACCTCGGCGCGTGCGGCCAAGCGCTACCAGGAGTCGTTGGAGGCCTACGAGAAGCCGGCCCTCGACGAGGGCATCCGCGAGCAGTTGGCCGACTACGTCGTGCGTCGTCGTGCCGAGTTGGGCGATGCGCCCTTCCCGCTGGCTGAGTAGCCATAACTAGCCGGTCATCGCCTCTCCACGGCAGCCGGCGGCTCCCGCGACCTGTCGGCTACTCCAACCAGGAGCAGGGGAGGGTCGCGGTCCAGGGGATCGACACGCCCTGGGGCGTGACGGGCACCGTGACCGTGGGTCCTCGGCGAGGCCGGTCGGGGTCGGCGGGGCGCGTCTCACACGACGTGCGCGCCTCTGCCACTGTGTCGGCCCAGAGCGGGCCCTTCGTGTTGGCCGGGTCGCCCGGCCAGTCCGAGGCGTATGCCGTGGCGAGCAGCGCCAGACTCGCCACCGCCAGGCCGCGAGCGAGGACCGAGCCCGTAAGGGCTTCGCCAGCCAACAGGATCAGCGCCATGCCGATCAAAAGCGCCGGGGCGACGCTGTAGCGCGAGGCCTGCCCCACGGCCCACCAGTTCGCCAGTCCGATCGCGTCCAGGTCGGCAAAGACCAGCGTGCCGGCCACCAGGAGCACGCCGCCGCCCACCAGTCCGGCCGCGAGCAGCCGCAGGTCCCGGTCGGCGGAGTGCGCGCCCCATCCGAGGACGGCTAGCGGCAACAGGAGCGCCACCAGCAGCACCGGGAGCCCGACGGTCAGCAGCCCCATCTCGGTGCCGTTCTGGCCAAACTGAGCCACCAGCGGTCCGCGCACCAGCACCTGCTCGGCCATCTCCAGCGGCCGTCGCACAAACAGCGCCGGATCGGCTCCCCTGTCCCCCGGCCGCAAGAAGACCGCGAGGGCGGCGACCCCGGCCACGAAGGCGCCGGGAACCAACCGACCCGAGCCGCTCAGCGTCCGCAGCCGCCACAGCGCGAGCGGGACGAGCAGCACCACCAACGGGTCGGACGGGGTGACGACCAGCACGAGCGCCGCCACCACCACGGCGGCGAAACCACGGAAACAGCCGAGCAGCACCACCACCAAGAAGGCGTCGATAAACCAGCGCAGGTTGGTGACGTTGCCGAGCGCCTCCTGTTGCCCCACCGGGACCCAGACGAAGAGCGCCCCGGCCGCGATCGCCCAGTGCGGCCCGCGGGCATAGGGGGCCAGTGCCGCCATGGCGATCAGGGCGAAGACCCCGCGCAAGCCGATGGAGGAGGCGCCGACGCACACGTCAAACGTCTCGGGGGGCGCCCAGGTCGCGCACCCGCCGGCGATAAGGCGTGCCGGCACGTGGAGATAGCCGGAGTAGGACTGCCACACGCTCGACCACCCGGTGCGCAGGAAGTCGGTGAGGAAGACGGTCCCGTCCTCCTTGTGGACGTGGTCGAGGACCTGCCCGTGCAGGTGGGGCATCGCCAAGAGCGCCATCCCGACCAGCACGACGGCCGCTGCGAGCACGGGTTGGGGGAGCCAGGCGGGGGCCGCGAGCGACCCGGCTCGACTCGACCCGGTTCGTCCCGAGGGAGTACGCCGGGCAGCCACCCGCCCAGTCTCCCCCACGGAGGCTCTCGATCACGGCACCCGAGCCCGGCTGCGTGGTCCCCGGGGATTGTCTGCGGTGGTCGCTACCCTCCACAAATGGCCCACGAGCTGATGTTCGACGACGCAGACCCTTATCTCGGCCGCTTGCGCACCATCGCGCTGGCGTTGCCCGGAGCGGCCGAGCGGATCAGCCACGGCAGCCCCAACTTCTTCACCCAGCGGACCTTCGCCGTTTTCGGCGGGGCGATCAAGGGCGAGCCTTACGCGCCGCGCGCGCGCCGCGCGGTGCTGGTCAAGGCCGATCCGCTGATCAGGGAGGCGCTGTTGGCCGAGGAGCGCTTCTTCTTCCCGGCCTATGTCGGCGGCGCGGGCTGGGTCGGGCTCAGTTTCTTCGATCCGGGCTCCCCCGACGAGGGATCCCCCGACGCGGTCGACTGGGACGAGGTCGCCGAGCTGGTCGAGACGTCCTATCTGCTCACGGCGCCGGCGCGGCTGGTGCGAGAGTTCCACCAGCAAGCAGGGTCCGCTCCCCCTCCAGCGTGAGTGGATAGGGAGTGCCGAAGCGGCTCAGGTGGGCGAGCCACGCCGCGTCGGCCAGGCGACTACCGGCCCGTGGCCCGATCTGAAGGGTCTCCGGCAGCGGCCTCAGGCACTCCGCCCCCCGACAGGCCCGGCCCGCCCCGAGCGTCTCGCGCAGCACCCGCTCGATCTCGGCCAGCTCAGGGGTGCCGCTGAGGTTGACCAGCTCCTCCGGGTCCCGCTTGAGGTCGTAGAGCTCCGCCTCCTCGGTGGCGTAGAGCACGTAGGCCCACCGGGCCGTCCGCACGCCATAAGCCGTCAGGACCCGCCAGGCCCCCGGGCGGGTCGGCACCCGCACGATGCTCGCCTCGTAGGGCACCGGGCGGTCCCAGCCGCTGTCCCCGGCCTCGATCACGGGCCGTAGCGACGCCCCGTCGGCCAGGTGCGGCGGCCTCGCGCCGGCGTAGTCCAACAAGGTGGCGGTCAGGTCGACGGTGGTCGCGGGATCGTCGCGCAGCTCACCGGCGGGGATGCCGGGGCCCGCGACGATGAGCGGCACCCGCAACGCCGGGTCGTGCGGCTTGACCTTGCCCTCGCGTTGGCGGTGCTCGCCCAAGAAGAAGCCGTTGTCGGAGGTGAAGACGAGCAGCGTCTCGTCGAGCCGCTGGCTCTCCTTGAGGGCGGCGATCAGCTTGCCGATCTCGACATCGGCGGCCACCAGCGCCTCGGCCCGCTGCACGGTGAGCTGGCGCACGGCGTCGAGATCGACCGCATCCAGGGGTGGCCACGAGCGCAGGTAGTGCGGCTTGGTGGAGAGGTCCTCCTCGGGTGCTCCGGGGCGCGCGATGCCGAGTCCGCGGGGGACGAGGGGGTTGAGCTTGCCGCGGATCCACTCCGGCCGGGCCGGCGTGTAGTAGTCCGCCGGAAGGGTGTCGCCAGGGGTGTCCTCGGGCGCGTACTCCGTCGGCTCGAGCTTGCGCGGCAACGGGTCGTCGTACTCATAGGGGTCACCGTGGTGCGGCGCCAACAGCGAGAGATAGAGGAAGGTCGGCTTGCCGGAGTGGACCGACTCCTGCAGTGAGCGCGCGGCCAGCCGACCGAAGAGTTCGGTGTTGTATTCGCCCTCGTGGGGGACCAGCACGCCGTTTTCGTTGGTGGTCGTGTCGAAGTAGTCATACATGTCGCCGGCAAGCGGGTGGTACGACGGCAGCTTCTGGCTCAACTCGACCCCCACCGCCCAGTTGTCCCAGCCCGGAGGGACGTAGGTGGAGGAGTCGTGCTGGCCGTCATGGGTCCACATCCGGCCGTAGCCGTTGAGGTACTTCCCCACGATCGAGGTGTGATAGCCGGCCTTCTGGAGGGCGGTCGCCAGCGTGCGCCGATCGCGGAAGGCGCGGAACCCGTAGGGCCGATTGTGCGAGTAGACCTCGTGGTTGTGGGCGTATTGCCCGGTGAGGAACGACGCGCGCGCTGGGCAGCACAGCGGGTAGGGCGAGAACGAGTTGCGGAAGGTGACCCCTCGGTCCGCGATGTAGCGGCGGACGTTGGGCATCCAGTTGAGCTCGTCCCAGCGCAGGTCGTCCAGCATGATCGTGATGATGTCGGGCTGGCGGGTGTCGGTTGGGCCCCCTGAGCCGGTGGCGGTGGGTGGGGGCACCGACTCTGAGGGAGCCTGGGTCGGTCCAGTGGTCGGGCCATTGGTTGCGCCATTGGTCGGCCCAGTCGGCCCAGTCGGCCCGGAGCGGTCGACGGCATCCGGCGCGCAAGCGGCCACTGCGTTGATCACCGTGATAGCGGCGACGGCGGCGATGAGCGCGCGCGCAGGGGCCAGCCTCGACCAGCCGCGACAACTCCCACTCGATCGCCTCACCGAACCCCCGTTCGTGGTGTCGGCAACCTACCCGGTTGCCCTACCCGTCGCCCCACCCGTCGCCCCGCCGCGTGCCTGACCCGTTGCCTGACTGGTTCCTAGTGGCTGTAGGACGCACACGAAGGCCGATCGGTTGGCCTGCCGCTAGTGTTGCGCCATGAGCAACGACCCACCGGAGAGCGCAACAGTTCAGTCGGTCGACCGCGCGCTCACGATCATGGAGGAGCTCGCTCACCTCGGTGAGGCGGGCGTCACCGAGCTCGCCGCTGGCCTCGGCGTGCACAAGTCGACCGCGTTCCGCCTGGTCACGACGCTTGAAGCTCATGGCCTGGTCGAGCAGACCGAGGACCGCGGCAAGTACCGCCTCGGCGTTGGTCTCCTGCGTCTCGCCGGCGCGACCACCGCGCGGCTCGATGTGGTGCAGGAGGCGCGTCCCATCGCGCGGCAACTGGCCGCCGCGACCGGTGAGACCGTCAACATCGCGGTTCTCGCCGATCGCTCGGCCTTCTACCTCGACCAAATCGCTGGCTCTTCGGCCCTGCAACCGCACAACTGGGTGGGTCAGCACATCCCGCTGCACGCCACAAGCAACGGCAAGGTGCTGCTCTCCGGGCTGTCCCACGAGCGCCTGGTGGCCACCCTCGAGGAGCTGCCGGCCTACACCGATCTCACCATCACCGACCTGACCCGCCTCGAGGACGAGCTCGCCCAGGTGCGGGAGCGTGGCTTCGCGATGGCTGTCGATGAGCTGGAGGTCGGGCTCGCCGCTGCGGCGGCCCCGATCCGCAACGCCCACGGCGACGTGGTGGCCTCCATCAGCGTCTCAGGGCCGACCTTCCGGCTCTCTGAGCAGCGGCTCGCGGAGCTGATGCCGGGCCTTGTCACGGCGGCGGCGGAGATCTCGCACCGCCTCGGCTGGGGCCTGCGCTGACGCGCTAGCGACGCGTGGCGGGCAGCCCGCTTGTACCACCGCGACCCCGCGTCGCCTAGGGCCATAGCACCACAAAATTGCCAATTTGCGACCCTGTGTTGGCCGCTAGATGAACACTTGGTGAACAAGGCCCCACGGAGTTGTGACCGGGTGATGAAGGGCCCCATCGTCATCCCCGTGGACCCAGCACTCATCATCCTTATCTGCGTGGTCGGCACTGCCCTCTTCTTCGACTTCACCAATGGTTTTCACGACACCGGCAACGCCGTGGCGTCGTCGATCGCCACGGGTGCGTTGAAGCCGAAGACCGCCGTAGCCCTCGCCGCAGTCATGAATCTTGTCGGCGCCTTCCTTTCGGTTGCCGTTGCCCTCACCGTCACCAACTCGGTGGTGAGAATCCAGTCCGATGACGGCACTCCCATCCCGGAGTTGTCGGAGAAGCACGGTCAGGCCCTCCTGATGATCGTGCTCTGCGGCTTGGCCGGCGGCATCTTGTGGAACATGTTCACCTGGCTCCTCGGGTTGCCGTCGAGCTCCTCCCACGCGCTCTTCGGCGGAATCATCGGCGCGACGATGGCCGGCCTCAACGATGGCGTGAAGTGGGTCGGTGACGGCTCCAAGATCGACGGTGTCCTCGGCAAGATCGTGATGCCGGCCGTCCTGAGCCCGCTGATCGCCGGCTTTATCGCGACGGTGGGCACGTTCGTGGTCTACAAGATCCTCGGCAGCCGACTGTCGGACACCCGCAAGGGCCTGCGTTGGGGCCAGATCTCGGCCGCCTCGCTGGTCTCCCTGGCCCACGGCACCAATGACGCGCAGAAGACGATGGGTGTGATCACCCTCGCGCTGATTGCGTATGGCTCGTGGGATCACACCGACGCGATCCCGCTGTGGGTCAAGGTCGCGGCCGCAACGGCCATCGCCGCCGGCACCTATCTCGGTGGCTGGCGCATCATCCGGACCTTGTCCAAGGGCCTGGTCGACATCGAGGCCCCTCAGGGGATGGCGGCAGACGGCTCGTCCGCAGCGGTCATCCTGGCCTCCAGCCACCTCGGCTTCGCGCTCTCGACGACCCAGGTCGCCAGCGGCTCGATCCTGGGCTCAGGCGTGGGGCGCCCCGGTGCACACGTGCGCTGGAGTGTCGCGGGCCGCATGGTGCTCGCCTGGCTGATCACGCTGCCCGCAGCGGGTGGCGTTGCCGCCCTCACCTGGTTCATCGGTCACGCGGTGGGCGGTCTCGGCGGCGCGCTCGTCGTGATGGCGCTGCTGATCGCCGGAGCCTTGGCCATGTACTTCCGCTCCAAGGAGGAGGAAGTCACCCACCACAACGTCGGTGAGATCTGGGAAGGCGCGCCTCAGGTGCGTCGTACCAAGGTCTCGTGAAAGGAGTCATCACCATGAGCGCAGATGTTCGCGAAACCCTCAACCTGGTGCTGACCGCTGCTTGGAACGTGCTGTGGGTCGGCGTCGTCCTCGGAGCCGGTCTGCCCACGATGTTTGCTCTCGGAGTGCGGTCGATGGCCGGCACGAGCGCAACCGACGAGGCCGGCAACGTCACCACGACGCGCGGCTCCTCGTTCGGCAAGGCGCTGGCAGCGGTTTGCTTCCTTGTCTGTCTGTACGGCGTCGTCACCGGCCTGATGGTCATCGTGGGCGCCGGTCAGGGCAAGATCGTCACCTTTGAGAATCTGCTGCCGATCCTCGTCCCCAAGCCCTGATCTCTGGCCCTGATGTCGGGCCCTGATCTCTGGCCAATGAGAACTACTGTGAGCAACCAAAGGAAACCGACATGAACCGTTCTGTCGCTGTCGTCCGCGTCGTCGGGTGGGTCCACAAGGCCTATCCCAACGGCGTCGATGCCGAGGACCGAGGCGCCCTCGCCACGCTGCTGAGCAGCTACCTATCCGGAGACCAGGTCGTGGAGTTGCTGGGCGGCCCGGTGCCCGGAGGCAACCACACCGAGCAGTTGCCGCGCGTTGCGGCACGACTCGTTGCCGTGGGTTGGCCCCTGGCCGATCCGTCGTTCACCGAAGAAGAAGCGGGCGGCCCCATCACGCGCGCCGTTGGTGGGATCGTCAACTGGCTGCGTGCTGGCTACCCCGAGGGTGTCCCCGCAACCGACTTCATCCCGCTCGTTGCCATCCTGGAGCGCCGCCTCACCAAGCGCGAGGTCAAGGCCGTCCGCAAGGAACTGGAGATGGCCGGGCTGCTGCAGCCGGACCAAGGTGAAATTGGCGACGCAATCGCCACCGTCATCAACGAGTCCGCGACGCAACACGACATCGATCGGGTCACCGAGCACCTCCGCAAGAAGGGCTGGCCGGTCGAGCTGGAGGACTGACCAGCGCGGCTGCACACCCGCAGGTGAGGCCGCCGAAAGTCACAGCTCGGTCCCAATGCCTGCGCAAATGCTTGACGGTTGCGGTGAAGGCAGACCATCCTCAACCTGAGGAGTTGCGCTATTCGCAGCGTGTTGCATAGTTCGCAACAACTCTGAGAGTGGAGGGTCAGCACGGCCCTCCCGTACGGCGAAGGGTGGTGCGGTGGCCGAATTGTTCGTCGCTGGTCGTTGGGTGTCGGCAGAAGCTGGTGGCACCCGCGAGATCCGTTGCCCGGCCGATGGCCGGGTGGTGGCGACGGTAGACGAGGCCACGGCGGCGGACACCGAGCGGGCGATCGCGGCGGCTCGCGCGGCGTTCGACGAAGGGGTCTGGGCGACCACACCCATCGCTGAGCGCGGCGCGCTGCTGCTCCGCGTCGCCGACCTGCTCCAGCGCGACAAGGCCACGCTGGCCGGCATGGAGTCGCAGGACACCGGCAAGCGCCTGGTCGAGAGCGAATACGACATCGATGACGTCACGAGCGTCTTCCGGCATTTCGGCCGGGTGGCGCTCGCGGAGGGTGAGAGCGCGGGTCGTCCCGTCGACGTTGAGCGCGACGATGTCGCGAGCCGGGTGGTGCACGAGCCGGTCGGCGTTTGTGCGCTGATCACGCCGTGGAACTACCCCTTGCTCCAGGTGGCCTGGAAGGTCGCGCCGTGCCTCGCGGCGGGCAACACCTTCGTCCTTAAGCCGAGCGAGCTCACCCCGCAGACTGCGATCCACCTGATGCTGCTGCTGGAGGAGGCCGGGGTCCCGGCTGGCGTCGCCAACCTCGTGCTCGGCGCAGGCGCCGACGCCGGTGCGCCGCTCTCCACCGACCCGCGCATCGACCTGGTCTCCTTCACCGGTGGCCTGGAGACCGGCAAGCGGCTGATGGTCAACGCCGCGGCCACCGTCAAGAAGGTCGCCCTCGAACTCGGCGGCAAGAACCCCAACATCGTCTTCTCCGACGTCGCCGACAGCGCCGACTTCTGGGAGGCAGCGGTCGACATGGCGCTGACCGCGGTCTTCCTCCACTCCGGCCAGGTCTGCTCGGCCGGCGCGCGGTTGATCGTGGCCGACTCGATCCACGACCGGTTCGTCGACGAACTCGTCGCGCGCGCCGCGCAGATCCGGCTCGGCGGGCCGCTCGATCCCGAGGCCCAGACCGGCACCCTCATCTCCGCCGCTCACCTCGCCAAGGTGGAGCAGTACGTCGCGGACGCGCTCGCCGAGGGCGCCCAACTTCGTTGTGGTGGGAGCCGGCGGACCGACGGTGCGCTGGCCGACGGCTTCTTCTTCCCGCCCACGATCCTGACCGGCTGCACCACCGACATGGGGTGCGTGCAGGACGAGTCTTTCGGCCCGGTCCTGACCGTCGAGCGGTTCGACGACAGCGAAGACGAGGCCGTCCGCCTGGCCAACGACTCGATCTACGGGCTGGCCGGCGCGGTGTGGACCCCCGACCTCGACAAGGCCGGCCGGGTCGCCGCTCGGATGCGGATGGGCACCGTCTGGATCAACGACTACCACCCCTACGTGGCCCAGGCCGAGTGGGGCGGCTACAAGCAGTCCGGGATCGGGCGCGAGCTCGGCCGGGTCGGGCTGGAGGAGTACCGCGAGACCAAGCACGTCTGGCACAACCTGACCCCCGGTGCGCAGGGGTGGTGGGCATGACCCGGCACTACGACTTCGTCATCGTCGGCGGTGGGTCGGCGGGCTCGGCGTTGGCCAATCGGCTCAGCGCCGATCCGCGGCATACGGTCTTGGTGCTGGAGGCCGGGCGCAGCGACTTCAAGATCGACCCCTTCATCCACATGCCCGCCGCGCTGCCGATCCCGATCGGCAACCGCTTCTATGACTGGAAATACGAGACCGAGCCCGAGCCCGCAATGGGCGGACGCCGGATCTATCACGCGCGCGGCAAGGTGCTCGGCGGCTCCTCCAGCATCAACGGGATGATCTTCCAGCGCGGCAACCCGATGGACTACGAGCGTTGGGCTGCCGACCCCGGCATGGAGACCTGGGACTACCTCCACTGCCTGCCTTACTTCAAGCGGATGGAGACCCGACTCGACGAGCAGGGCCACATCGCGGCCGACCAGTGGCGCGGCGGTGACGGGCCGCTGATCTTGGAGCGCGGCCCGGCCGTCAACCCGCTCTTCGAGGCCTTCTTCACAGCCGCCCAACAGGCTGGGTTCCCGCTCACCGACGACGTCAATGGCTACCGCCAGGAGGGCTTCGCGCGGTTCGATCGCAACGTGCACCGCGGTCGCCGCCTGTCGGCCGCGCGCGCCTACCTCCACCCGGTGATGGACCGGGCCAACCTCACCGTCGAGACGCTCGCGCACGCCACCAAGATCAGGTTCGACGGCCGCCGCGCCGTCGGCGTCGACTACCTGCGCGCGGGCCGCTCCCACCGGTCGGTCAGCGCCGGTGAAGTCGTGCTCTGCGGCGGCGCGATCAACACGCCACAGCTCCTGCAACTCTCCGGTGTCGGGCCGGCCAGCGACCTGGAGCCGCTCGGCGTCGAGATGGTCCACGACCTCCCCGGAGTCGGCCAGAACCTACAAGATCACCTCGAGGTCTACATCCAGTACGCCTCGAAGGAGCCAATCTCGATCGCCCCGGGGCTGAAGTGGCACAAGCGCCCCAAGATCGGCTTCGACTGGCTCTTCTTCCGCCGCGGCTTGGGCGCAACCAACCACTTCGAGGGCGGCGGCTTCTGCCGCTCCAACCCCGACGTGGACTGGCCCAACCTGATGTTCCACTTCCTGCCGATCGCGATCAGGTATGACGGCACCGCACCCACCAAGGGCCACGGCTACCAGGTCCACATCGGCCCGATGTATGCCGACACGCGCGGTTGGGTGAAGTTGCGCTCGACCAACCCGCTCCACCACCCGCGGATGCTCTTCAACTACCTCTCCACTCCGACCGACCGCAAGGAGTGGGTGGAGGCGGTCCGCACGGCCCGCACGATCCTCAACCAGCCGGCGTTCGCGGCATACAACGATGGAGAGCTGTCGCCGGGGCCGGGTGTGGAGACCGACGAGGAGATCCTCGACTGGGTGCGCAAAGACGCCGAGACCGCGTTGCACCCGAGCTGCACCGCCAAGCTGGGCGTCGACGAAATGTCGGTCACCGATCCCCTCACCATGGGCGTGCACGGCTTGGAGCGGCTGCGTGTTGTCGACGCGAGCGTCTTCCCTTATGTCACCAACGGCAACATCTATGCGCCGGTGATGATGGTCGCCGAAAAGGCCGCAGATCTGATTTTGGGCAACACCCCCCTTCCCGCAACCGAAGTCCCTTACTACCGTCACAGAGATAGTGCGCCGCTCTACCCGCCGGGTGACGCCCGCAACGAGGAGGTCCGATGAGCATCGGAGAAGCAACCGCAGGTCTCGGAACCGGAGTCGAACCCGCGCTGCGCGTCGACGGCCTTTGGAAGATCTTCGGGCCCCGAGCGGACTCGATCATCGGCACGCCCGACGCCGACCTGTCCCGCGCGGACCTCAAGGAGAAGACCGGCTGCGTGGTCGGGGTCAAGGATGTCTCCTTCGACGTCGCTCCCGGTGAGGTGTTCGTCGTCATGGGCCTCTCCGGGTCCGGCAAGTCGACCCTCGTGCGGCTCCTGACCCGCCTGATCGAGCCCACCGCCGGTCGCGTCAACCTTTACGGCACCGACATCACGGGCGCGAGCGAAGCGCAGTTGCGCGACATCCGGCGCAAGAAGGTGTCGATGGTGTTCCAGCACTTCGGCCTGCTGCCGCACCGGACCGTGGTCGACAACGTCGCCTACGGCCTGGAGGTGCGCGGCATCGGCAAGGCGGAGCGCCGCGGCCGGGCCACCGAGGTCGTCGACCTGGTCGGCCTCAAGGGCTATGAGAAGTCCTACCCCGACCAGCTCTCCGGCGGCATGCAGCAGCGCGTGGGTCTTGCCCGGGCGCTCGCGGGCGACCCCGAGATGCTCCTGTTCGACGAGCCCTTCTCCGCGCTCGACCCGCTGATCCGCCGGGACATGCAAAACGAGGTCATCCGGCTGCACCGGGAGCTGGGCAAGACGATGGTCTTCATCACCCACGACCTCGCCGAGGCGCTCAAGCTCGGCGACCGCATCTTGATCATGCGCGACGGCGCCTTGGTCCAGATCGGCACCCCCGACCAGGTCGTCGGTGCCCCCGCAGACGACTACGTCAAGGAGTTCGTCTCCGACGTGCCCAAGTCCCACGTGCTGACCTTGCGCTGGATCATGCGGCCCGAGGTTGGCGACGAGGGTGCGGGCAGCCCGGCCCTCAGCGCCGAGTCGATCGTCCGCGACGCCGCCCGCGCGGTGCTGTCGCATCAGGGACCGGTGCGCGTCGTCGATGATGCCGGGAAGGTCATCGGTGTGGTCGACGACGAGGCCATCCTCAGGGTGGTCGTGGCCGAGGACGGGGAGCACTGATGACCACGCTGGCCACTCGGCCGGTGGAGCCGGGTGCCGCACCGCCCGTCGAAGAGGAGAAGCCGCTCCTGCCCCGCTGGGCGTGGGTGCTTCTCGTGCTGGTCGGCTGGCTCGGGGTCTGGGTTGTCACCAAGGGCAATCAGACTCTCGAGGTGGGCGGCCTCGACACGCTGCCGCTCCATGACCGGCTCTCGGACTTCTACACCAGCATCAACGACAACGCGGTCACCCAGACCATTGGCGACCTGCTGCGTGGGATCGTCGAGTTCTTCCAGGGCATCATCGCCTCCCCGGTGCCGCCCCGTGCGGCCCCGCAGATCGGCTGGCTCGGCGTCGTGGCGATCGCCACCTGGATCGGGTATGCCGTCGCCAACTGGCGCATCGCCCTGCTCGTCGCGCTCTCCTTCTTGTCCTTCGGCGCGCTGGGCTTCTGGGAAGACTCCATGGACCTGCTGATCGTGACGGGCGTGTCCGTCGCGATCGCCGTCTTGATCGGCTTCCCGCTCGCGATCTGGCTCGGCCTCAGCAAGCGGGCCTCCGTCGTGATCACCCTGTTCATCGATCTGCTGCAGACGATGCCGACCTTCGTCTACCTCGTCTTCATCCTCGTCTTCTTCGGCATCGGCGTCCCGACGGCCATCGTGTGCACCCTCATCTATGCGTTGCCGCCGATCGTCCGGATCGCGGGCTTCGGCATCCGCGAGGTCTCCCCGACGACCATCGAGGCGACGGATTCGCTCGGCCAGACGACGATGCAGCGGCTGTGGCAGGTGCAGATCCCGATGGCGAAGTCCACGATCATCTTGGGCCTCAACCAGACGGTGCTGGCGGCCCTGTCGATGGCGATCATCGCGTCGTACATCAGCGGTCCGGGGCTCGGCAAGCCGGTGCTCAACGCGTTGACGATCAACAACTTCGGCAAGGGGCTGGTCCCCGGCATCTTGATCGTGGTGATGGGCATCATGCTCGACCGCACGATCACGGCCGCGAGCCAGCGCGCGGAGAAGGTCACGCGCGGCGGAATCGACCCGAGCAAGCATCGCCGCGTCGTGCTCGCGCTGCTCGTGCCGACCGTGGTCGCCGTGTGGTACTCGCGGTGGTCCCTCGAGGCGGCGATCTTCCCGGAGTTGGACTGGGGCAACCGGTTAGCCGAAGCAATGAACAACGGCGCCGAGCCCGTGATCGACGCGCTCGAACCGGCCTCGGCGGCGTTTAAGGACCTGATCTCCTACGGCCTCCTCAACCCGATGCAGGCACTCCTCGCGGACTCGCCGTGGTGGCTCGCCTTCGTCGGGCTCGTGCTGATCTCGGGCATCATCGGCGGCACGCGCGCGCTGGTGCCGACCCTGCTGTGCCTCACTGGCATCCGGCTCTTGGGACTGTGGAACGACAGCATGAAGGTCCTCAACATGACGATCGTCGCCACGTTGCTGTGCATGATCTTGGCGCTCGTGGTGGGGGTGTGGATGGCGCGCAGCAGCCGGGTGGATCTCCTGGTCCGACCGCTTCTCGACGGCGGCCAGACCATCCCGGCCTTCGTCTACCTGATCCCCGTCCTGGCGCTCTTTGGCCCAACTCGCTTCACCGCGATCATCGCCGGTCTGGTGTATGCCGCTCCGGCCGCAATCAAGCTGGTCGCCGACGGCATTCACGGAGTCGCGCCGGGAGCGATCGAGGCTAGTCGCTCCTCGGGCACGACCAAGATGCAGGAGATCTTGGGCGTGCAGTTGCCGATGGCCAAGGGTGCGCTCGTGCTCGCCACCAACCAGGGCCTGCTCTATGTGCTCTCGATGGTCGTCATCGGCGGCCTCGTGGGCGCCCAGGCATTGGGCTACGACGTGGTGCTCGGCTTGGCGCACACCGACAAGTGGGGCAAGGGCCTGGCAGCCGGTCTTTCGATCGTGCTGCTCGGCATCTGGATCGATCGGGTCGCCAAGTCGGCGGCCGCTCGCTCCGGGTCGGGGTACCGTGCGCGCGAGCGCGCTTTCATGCTTGGGGGATGGAGACCGGCGATCTTCACCAATCGAGTGAAGTGACCGACAGAAACAAACAGCGGCCCTCGGGTCCGGCCACAAACAGGGTCGCAACACGCGGCTTGAACACTAAGGAGAAATAGAGTGCGGCAAATCAAGAAGCCCACGCGTCTGGTCGCTCTTGCGGCTGGCGCGATCATGGGCCTGACCGCCTGTGGCGGTGGCACCGTCGACGACGCGACCAACGCGAACGAATCGAAGGCGGCTGAAAACGGCGGCGACTGCGGCGAAGTCAAGATCCTGGTCCACCCCTGGGTGGGCTACGCCGCCGACGCCTACGTCGTTGGCAACGTGGCTGAGGAAGAGCTCGGCTGCACCGTTAGCTACGTGGAGCTCAAGGAGGGTGGCCCGTCCTACCAGGCGCTCAAGTCCGGTGACGGCGACGTCATCATGGAAGAGTGGTCGCACGCCGAAGACCTGCAGGCCGGCATCGACGAGGGTTACGCCGTTGACCTGGGTTCGCCCGGCAACGTCGGCATCATCGGCTGGTACGTCCCGGGCTGGCTCGCCGAAGAGCACCCGGACGTCTTGGACTACAACAACCTCAACAAGTACGCCGCCGAGTTCAAGACCTCGGAGTCCGACGGCAAGGGCCAGTTCCTCGGCTCCGACCCGACGTACACGCAGTACGACGAGGCGATCGTGAAGAACCTCGGGCTGGACTTCAAGGTCGTCTTTGCTGGCGGCGAGACCGCCACGGTTGAGGCCTTCAAGAAGGCTCAGGAAAACAAGGAGTGGCTGATCGGCTACTTCTGGGAGCCCCAGTACGTCCACGCCGAGGTGGAGCTGAAGCGCGTTGCGCTCCCGCCCTACACCGAAGGCTGCGACGCTGATCCGGCCAAGATCGCCTGTGACTACGCCGAGACCCAGTTGAAGAAGGTCGGCCGCAAGGAGTTCATGGACTCCGGGTCGCCCGCCGCCGCGCTGGTCCAGAACTTCACTTGGACCAACGAGGACCAGAACCTGGTCGCGAAGTACATCACCGCCGACGGCATGTCGCCGGAGGACGCGGCCGCCAAGTGGATCGCCGATAACGGCGACAAGGTGGAGGCCTGGCTCTCCTGAGCCCTGCTTAGGGCCTGATCGTGGGGCCCACCGTTGCATCCGAACCGCCCTCGGCCACGCGCCGGGGGCGGTTCGGCCTCTCCAGGCAGCCAGGCGCCGCCTGACCTTGACACTCTTTCGGGAGTGCGGGGAGACTAGCCCTGTTCCATAATGCGCAATGGGTTGCGTCATACGCAACAAATCTTGAGGAGAAGTCTGATGGCCGAGGTTCCTTCGACCGCCAAGGTCGTTGTCATCGGTGCCGGCATCGTCGGCAACAGCATCGTGTGGCATCTGGCCAACAACGGCTGGACCGACATCGTGCAGATCGACAAGGGCGCGCTGCCCAACCCAGGCGGCTCCACCGGCCACGCCTCCAACTTCATCTTCCCGGTCGACCACTCCCGCGAGATCACCGATCTGACGATGGATTCGGTGCGCCAATACAAGGAGATGGGCGTCTTCACCGAGTCCGGCGGCTTCGAGATCGCGCGCACCGAGGAGCGCATGGAAGAGCTGCGCCGCCGGATGAGCAGCGCCAAGAACTGGGGCATCGAGTCGGAGCTGGTGAGCCCCGAGTTCGTCAAGGAGAAGGTGCCGTTCATCGAGACCGACCAGTTCATCGGCGCCTTCTGGACCCCGTCGGTTGGCGTGGTCGACTCGCTGCGCGCGGGCACGATCATGCGTGAGAAGGCGCAGGCTCTGGGCGTGCTCACCGTCGTCCCCAACGCCGAAGTCGTGGGCATCGACGTCGAGGATGGCGCGGTCAAGCGGATTCGCACCGACAAGGGCGACATCGAGACCGAGTACGCCGTGATCTGCTGCGGTGTCTGGAGCCCCAAGATCGCCAAGATGGCCGGCGCCGAGATCCCGCTGACCCCGGCCGTGCACCAGATGATCTCCGTCGGGCCCTGCCCGCAACTGTCGGAGAAGGAAGGGGAGATCTCCTTCCCGATCGTCCGCGACATGGACACCTTCTGCTACGAGCGCCAGCACGGCGCCGACATGGAGGTCGGCTCCTACGCCCACCGGCCGATCCTCCACGACCCCGAGGACATCCCCTCGATCGACCAGGCCAAGCTCTCGCCCACCGAGCTCCCCTTCACCGAGGAGGATTTCGACCCGCAGTTGGAGCAGGCCTTCGAGCTGATGCCGGAGCTGCTCGGCGCCGAGGGCGCCGAGATCCGCTACGCGATCAACGGACTCCTCTCGCTGACCCCCGACGGCTGGCCGGTCCTGGGCGAGACCCCCGAGGTGCGCAACCTCTGGTCGGCCGCCGCGGTCTGGATCAAAGAGGGCCCCGGCGTCGGCCGCGCGGTCGCGGAGTGGATGACCCACGGGCACTCCGAAATCGACGTGGCGCACTCCAACATCGCCCGCTTCTACCCCCATCAGCAGAAGCGCGAGCACGTCAAGGCGCGCACGTCTGAGGCCTTCAACAAGACCTACGGGATCATCCACCCGGCCGAGCAATACGAGTCGAACCGCAACATCCGGCACGCCCCGATGCACGCCTCTCAGCAGGAGTTGGGAGCGGTCTTCTACGAGGCCGCGGGCTGGGAGCGGCCGCAGTGGTACGCCTCCAACGCCGGCCTGGTTGAGGCCTACGGCGACGCCGTGATGCCGCGCGAGCACGAGTGGGACGCCCGCTGGTGGAGCCCGATCATCAACGCCGAGCACCTGCGCATGCGCGAGGCGGCCGGCATCGTCGACCTCACGGCATTCTGCATCTTCGACATCACCGGCCCCGGAGCGCTGGCGAGTGTGCAGCGCGCCTGTGTCTCGCAGTGCGACGTGCCGGTCGGCAAGGTCATCTACACCCCCGTGCTCGACGGCAAGGGCGGCTTCATCTCCGACCTCACCGTGATGCGGCTCGGTGACGACCACTTCCGCGTCGTCACCGGCGGCGCGCATGGCATGGCCGACCGCAAGTGGTTCGCCGACATCGTGCGGGAGGTCGCCGAGGGCGGCGCCGGCGAGGGCGCAGCGGTGGAGCTGACCGACCTCACCACCGACTACTCCACGATCGGCATTTGGGGCCCGAAGGCCCGCGAGATCCTTGCCTCGATCACGAGCGACGACGTCTCCAACGAGGGATTCGGCTTCGGCTCGTGCCGCGAGATCACCGTGCGGACCGCCGGCGGCGACCTGCCGGTGTTGGCCTCGCGGATCTCCTATGTCGGCGACCTCGGCTGGGAGCTGTATGTCGAGTTCGACCGCGGCGCGGATCTCTGGACCGCGCTGCTCGACGCGGGTCGGCCGCACGGCGCGGTGCCGGTCGGCATCGGTGTCTATGGCACGACCGGGCGCATCGAGAAGGGCTACCGCGCGTTTGGCGCCGAGCTCGACGCCGAGCGCTCAATCATCGAGGCGGGCATGGCCCGGCCCAAGGTGAAGGCCGCCGACTTCATTGGCAAGGAGGCCTACCTCGCTCAGCGCGCCGGTGAGCCCAGCGCCGTCTTGTGCACCCTGACGGTGGAGGACCACACCTCGGCCAGCGGGATCAAGCGCTACATGCTCGGCAGCGAGCCGATCCTGACGCGTGCAGGCGAGGCGCTGATCGACGGCCATGGCCACCAGGCCTACGTCACGACGGCGGGCTCGGCGCCCAGCCTCGGCAAGCACGTGCTGCTGGCCTACCTGCCGCCAGCGGCCGCGACCATCGGCAACGAACTGGCCGTGTCCTACATGGAGGAGCTCTATCCGGTCGTCGTCGTTTCGGTCGACGCGACCGCCCCCTTCGACCCCGACAACTCACGGATCCGCGCCTGATTCGTCGCCTAGGCGGCGTCGGCGACGGGTGAGGAGAAAGGAACCATGAGCAACATCCTGGTCTGCATCAAGCGAGTGCCGGACTCGTCGGGAGAGGTCTTGCTGACCGCCGACGAGCAGGCGGTCGATGGGCGGTATGTCGGCTTCACCACCTCGGCCCACGAGGAGTGCGCCGTCGAACTCAGCATCCAGCTGGCGGCCGCCACCGGCGGCACCGCGACGGTGTTGACGCTCGGCGCCCCCGAAGCGGTGGAGCAGTTGCGCAACGCGCTGGCGCTCGGCTGCACCGCCGCGGTCCACATCGAGGCCGATCCGGCCGCCTTCGGCCCGGCCGATGTGGCGCGCGAGATCGCTGCGGTGGTGCGTGCCCACGAGGCTGCCGGGACGGCATACGACGTGGTGCTGCTGGGCAACGACGCCGCCGACTCCGGCGACCACCAGGTCGGCATCCGGCTCGCCTACGAGCTCGGCCGCCCGGTCGTCAACGGTGTCGCGACCGTCAGCCTGGCGGACGGGTCGGTGACCGCGCAGGGCGATGGTCCGGAGGGACAGGAGACCTATCGGGTGCCGGCCCCCGCCGTGGTGACCGTGCTCGAAGGCGGGGTCGAGCCGCGCTATCCGACGATCCCCGGGCGGATGAAGGCCAAGAAGGTCGAGATCGAGACGCGCACGCCCTCGGCTGCGCCGCGGGGAGCCGGCCGGGTCCGGCTGACCCTGCCGCCGAAGCAGGCGAGCACGGCGGTCGTTCTCGGCGAGGGGCCGGCCGCGGCTGGCGCCGTCGTTGATCTCTTCGGGCAGTTGGGAGTGGGCCGATGATCGTCGTCCTGATCGAGACCGAAGCCGACGGCTCGGCGACCGAGGTGTCGCTGGAGACCATCACGTTTTTGCGCACGCTCTCGGCGGCGGGTGGCGGCGTACCGATCGACGCTGTGGTCGTCGGCGCGCC
>JBAQXA010000212.1:0-6567 GCA_049299195.1 Nocardioides sp. | reverse complement strand
ACGACCGGATCGAGGCCGCCAACGCCGAGGTGTTCCGCCGCCTCGACACGGCCGTGGCGATGCTGACCGGAGTCGCACGCGCTGGCGACGTGGTGCCGGACTTTGCCGACCGCACGCTGTTGCACTGTGGGCCCGCGATCGAGTGGGACCGCGTGTGCGACCCGTTGCGGCGTTCGATGCGGGCAGCTGTGGTGGCCGAGGGGTGGGCGAGCGATGTGGCCGCCGCCGACGGGCTCCTCAGAACCGGTGACGTGGGCCTCGCCCCGGCCAACCTCCACCAGATGTGCGTGCCGATGGCGACCGCGATTGGGCCCTCCGCGCCGGTCTGGGTGGTCGACAACCAAGACGGAGGCACGGTCGCCTACTCGCCCATCAACCAGGGCCCCGGCGACGTGGCCTGGTTTGGCCGCGAAACCGACGCCGCGATCGAGCGGCTGCGGTTCCTCACCGAGGTCGTCGGTCCGATCCTGGGCGCCGTGGTTGACGATGCGGGTCCGATCGACATCTTCGCTCTTGCGACACAGGGCATCGCGATGGGTGACGACCTGCATATGCGCACGCAGGCGACAACGAATCTGCTCATCCGCAACCTGCTGCCCGGTTTCGTCGAACACGCCGGCACCCGCGGGGTGGAGTTCGCTCGCTATCTCTCCGGCAACCACCTGTTCTTCCTCAACCTCGCGATGGCGGCCGCCAAGTCGCTGACGCTGTGGGCTGAGCAGGTGCCGGACGCCAGCCTCGTGACCACGATGTCGCGCAACGGGACCGACTTCGGGATTCGTCTGGCCGGAAACGGCGAGTGGTTCATGACCGAGGCGCCGCCGGTCGGCGATGCGCTCTACTACGCCGGGCAGTCGGCAGAGACAGCCGCCAAGGACATTGGCGACAGCGCCGTCCTCGAACTCGTCGGCCTCGGCGGGCCGGCCGCGGCGGGCTCACCTGCCGTGGCGGCGTTCCTGGGCGGCAGCATGGCCGATGCGCGAGCGGCGACCGAAGCGATGATCGAGATCTGTCACGGCCCCAGCACTCGGTTCAAGCTGCCGGTGATGGACTTCCGCGGTACGCCGGTCGGTGTCGACGTGCGCTACATCGCCGAGACCGGGATCACGCCCAAGGTGAACACCGGGGTGTTGCACATCTCCGACGGCTCCGGCCAGGTGGGCGCGGGCGTGGCGACCGCACCGCTGGAGTGTTTCCGTGAGGCGCTGCTCGACCTAGACAGCAGGCTGTCGGCGTCCTGATGGCCTAGGAGAGGCCGACCTGCACCAGTTCGGCCTGAGTGCGTCCGACGTTGGTCCAAGTCGCTGCGTGCTCGGTCAGGTAGTGCAGCGAGTCGCCGCGCTTGAGCGCGAACTCGCGGCCACCGATCGTGGCGTGCACTGCCCCAGAAGTGACGTACACCAGCGCCTCGCCGCCGCGCGCTGCCGGCTCCTCTATGCAGCCGCCGACCGGCAGGTTGACGGTGGTGCCGCGGGCGCGGAAGCGAGCGCTCGGGCCGGAGATCAGCACCACGTCGCCGCTGCCGTGTTCGATCGGCTCGCCGGTGCCGTGGGCAACGAACCAGACGTCGTGGGGATCGCCCGGCTCCTCGCCGATCAACTGGCTGATCGGGCGCTTGAAGACACTCGCGAGCTTGAGCAGCGTGGTGATGGTCGGCACCATGTCCCCGCGCTCGATCTTGTGGATGGACGCGGCGCTGACCTCAGCGATCGCGCTCATCTGCTGGAGGGAGAGACCCAGATCCGCGCGCATTTCCGCTAGGCGGGGACCGATCCCCGCGACCACCTCTTCGACGCTCGGTTGGGTCGGACGAGCGGCTGCGCTGCTGCCGGCCATGGGTGCCCTCCTCTGCAACCTCGGACGGCCCGACCTCGCGGTCGAACCTCTCTTGACGTGTTCGCTGCGTTTACTATGATAGACGACAACCTCAGATAATGGACACGTGGTTCGGGGTCACGTTCAGCAGACCAATCGCGAGAGACCGGTGAGAGAAGAGTCATGAAGACCCTAGTGATCGGCGGTGGCTCGGCAGGCACCGGAGCCGCGGGCGGCGTCAAGGCGGCCAATCCCGACAACGAGGTCGTCGTCTACACCGATTTCGCGGACATCGCCTACAGCCCGTGCGGCATTCCGTTTGTGCACGGCAAGGAGATCGAGAGCTTCGAGCGGCTCTTCCTCGCCACCAAAGAGGACTACGTCAAGGCCGGCATCGACATCCACTACAACACCACCGTCAGTTCGGTTGACGTGGCGGCCAAGACCGCCCAGGTTGTCGGCGAGGGCACCGTCTCGTGGGACCGCCTGGTGATCGCCAGCGGCTTCAAGTACGCCGATCCAGGCGTGCCGGGCGGCGACCTCGACGGGCTCTACTACGTCAAGAACATCCGCGAGGCCGCGGAGTGGGACAAGCGCCTGGACTCGGTCAAGAAGGCCGTCGTGATCGAGGCCTCACCGCTCGGCGTGGAGATGATCAGCGCGCTGGCCCACCGGGGCATCGAGACCCACGTCGTCGATCCGCACCCGTGGAGCCTGAGCGAGATCGCCGACCCCGACATCGTTGCTCCGGTCGAGCAGGCCTGGCGCGACCAGGGCGTCACCTTGCACTTCAACACCCGCCTCGAAGCCTTCCTGGGCTCAGGGTCGGTCACCGGCGTGCGGACCTCCGAGGGCGATATCGACTGCGACCTCGTCGTCGTCGCCACTCACAAGACCCCCAACAACGCCCTGGCCCAAGCCGCCGGGATCAAGATCGGATCCACCGGAGGCATCATCGTCGGCAACGACATGTCGACCTCCGCCCGCGATGTCTGGGCGGCCGGTGACGTCATCGAGGTCCCCCACGGCCAGACGAAGGTGCCGGTCCAAGGCCTGACCGGCTCGCATGCCTACTCTCAGGGCAAGATCGCCGGCTACAACGCCGGTGGTGGACGCGGCGGCAAAGTCTACTCCCCGGTCTATGTCCCCTGGGGCATGTTGGCCGCCACCGAGATGATCGGCGGCGTGGCCCTGGGCGAGACGCTTGCGGCCAGTCTCGGCATACCGCACGTGCTCGGCGTGGCCCAAGGCATCAGCCGGGCGCGCTATTACCCCGGGGTGCGGCCGGTGAAGGTCAAGCTGCTGGCCGACCCGGCCAGCCACAAGCTGATCGGCGCCCAGATGGTCGGCGGTGAGGGCATCAAGGAGCGGGCCGACTTCCTCGCCATGTGCGTGCGCAAGGGCATCACGCTCGAAGACCTCGCCACGATGGAAAACGTGTACTCACCGGCGATCGGAGCGCTCAACGAGCCGATCTCGGTAGCGGCCCAAAACGCGCTCGCCGGACTCGCGAAGTAGTCGGCCGATGGGATTCTCAGGGTGGCTCCGCTCCAACTCCGAGCACTACCTCATCATCGCGTCGCAGGAGCGGATCGCCCGCCGCCACGGCATCGCTGGTCCGAAGCGGTTCGGGGGTGCGAAGGAGTTCTTCTGGCTCAACGTCTTCGCGCCGACCTATCGAGTTCTCCCCTGGAAGCTGCGCCACGCGATCATGCGCAGTATGCCGGGCAGTCACCGTCGGGACTGGAACTACCCCACCGACGCTTCGGGGCCGGCGATATGACGCCGTCCGCGACCACAGGCGGCGCCCAGCCGAGCCCGCGCCTTCGGCGCGAGTGTCAAGTGCGCCTCAGGCGCAACCTCACCCAAGCAAGACCGCACGAGAGGAACTGATTCATGCCCAAGACAGTCAACTGGGGCCCACCGGCAGTCGGTGAGTCGATGTTCAACACCGAAGAGAAGCTGTTTGAAGACATCAAGGCCAATCCCGGCGAGAAGGCCTTCATCTTCATCCACACCGTGCCTTACGAGGGCTCGGTCGCCCTGGTCAACCTGCTGACGTCCACCCGGCTTCGCCGCAAGGGCTTCGAGGTCAACATCGTGCTCTACGGCCCGGGCGTCCTGCTCGCGTCGGGCACGCGTGGCTTCCCGACCATCGGCGCGGAGGCCTTCCCGGGTCACATGGCCATCAACAACCAGCTCAAGGTGCTGATGGACGAGGGCGCGACGATCTACGCGTGCCGCTTCGCCATGGGCGCTCTCTACGGCATGAGCGAAGATCAGCTCATCCCCGGTGTCAAGGCGTTCCACCCGCTCGACGTGCTCGACTCCGCGCTCACCGCGTGGCGCGCCGGGGCCTTCCAGATGAACACCTGGACGGTCTGATCACTCGATCGATTCGACTCCTGCCGGCGGTTCGGTCACCTCACTGGTGGCCGGACCGCCGGAGGCGCTAGCAAAGGAGATGGCCATGGACGGCATTGCCGATATGGGTGGAACCCAGGGGTGGGGTTCGATGACACCCCCGCGCGCGGACGAGCCCGTGTTCGGCGAGGCGTGGGAGGGTCGCGCGTTCGCGTTGGCGCTGCTGTCGATGCGCACCGCGGGCACCAACCTCGACTCGTTCCGCCACGCGCTGGACCGCCAGCCGCGTGAGAAATACATCGATGACGGTTACTACGGCCGCTGGTTGCACGCGGCCGAGCTCATGCTGGTTGAGTCCAGCATCATCGCCCCCGACGCAGTCGAGCAGCGCACCCGCAAGTTGATGGGTGAGGCTGTCGAGGAGCCGGGGCTGCCGACTCCCAATAAGCCCGACTACGCCCCGACCGCGGCCGGTTCGCTGCGCACCGTCGAGGAGTCGCCCCGCTTCGCGGTGGGCGACCGAGTGCGCGCCAAGGACGTGAGCCCGCCCAAGCACACCCGCCTGGTCGGCTATGTGCGCGGCCGTACGGGCACCATCGTGGCCCAGCAGCCCTCGCACCTGCTGCCGGACACCCACGCCACCTTTGAGGGCGAAAACCCTCAACACGTCTACTCGGTCGCCTTCGACTCCCATGAACTGTGGGGAGCCGACGCCGAGGACTTCACCTTGCACATCGATTTGTGGGACAGCTACCTGGAGGATGCGTCATGACAGCCGAGGCCACCGAGCGCCTGCCGATCCAACTGCGCACTGAGGCGCTTGAGCAGCTCCTGGTCGAAGCGGGGCTCGTGGACCCGTCGATCATGGACAAGTTCATCAGCACCTACGCCAACGACGTCGGCCCGCTCAACGGCGCCAGGGTCGTGGCGAAGGCGTGGACCGATCCGGACTACAAGGCCCGCCTGTTGGAGGACGGGACCGGCGCGATCGCCGAGCTCGGCTTCAAGGGCCCGCAGGGCGAGCACATCGTTGTGGTGGAGAACTCCGACGACGTACACAACGTCGTCGTCTGCACCCTCTGCTCGTGCTACCCGTGGCCGGTGCTGGGGCTGCCGCCGAGCTGGTACAAGGATCCGGCCTACCGCTCGCGCGTGGTGCGTGAGCCGCGCACGGTTCTCGCCGAAATGGGCCTGGATGTGCCCGAGGACAAGGCGATCAAGGTCTGGGACTCCTCCTCGGAGGTGCGCTTCTTTGTGTTGCCGCAGCGACCCGCAGGCACCGATTCGCTCAGCGAGGACGAGCTGACCGCCCTCGTCACCCGCGACGCCATGGTGGGCGTGGCCACGGTGGCGGCTCCATGACGGCCACGCCAGTCGAGCTGGACATCGAAGGGCCGGCGGCACCACCGCGCTCCAACGGTGAACTCGTCTTTGCCGCGCCGTGGGAGAGTCGCACGTTTGGGATGGCGATGGCGCTGGCCGACGCCGGCGTCTTTACCTGGGACGACTTCCGCGACGCGCTGATCGCCCGGATCGGCGCCTGGGAGGCCAACCCTCCCGAGGGCGAGTGCTACTCCTACTACTCCTGCTGGCAGGGAGCCTTGGAGGACGTGCTGGCGGCTCGGGAACTGGTGGCCAGCGACACCCTGGCCGATCGCGGTGAAGAGCTTGCCGCCCGCCCCGCGGGCTATGACCATGGCCACGAGGGGGGCCATGGATCAGACGACGACGAGCACGGCCATGGGCACGGCCACGGGCACTAGATAGGCCCAGCTCGATAGGCCCAGCTAGATAGGCCCGGCCGGGGCCCGGGCACTAAGTAGGCCCAGCCGGGCCTGGGCTCCGCCAGCGGGCGGGGTCTCAGGGCTCGTAGAAGGACAGATGTCGGCGGGCGCTCGCCGTCCACGAGAAGCTGTCGGCCACTTCGCGGCCGCCGTCGATCAGGCGGCCGCGAAGCGCCGCGTCCGTGGCGACGGCCTCGAGGGCCGATGCCAGTGCTGCCTCATGGCCCACCGGGGGCATGAGCGCTGATACGCCGTCGGTGAGGTATTCGCCAAAGACCGGGAGGTCGGAGGCGACGACGGGGCGGCCGGCCGCGAGCGCTTCGAGCACCGCGAGCCCCCAGCCCTCGTTGGTGGAGGGGTAGGCCAGCGCATCGCAGGCGTGGTACCACGCCACAAGTTCCTCCTCGGGGACCGTGCCGAGTTCGATGACGTCCACCCCGAGTTGTAGGCCGCGCTCTTGGAGCTCGCGCAGGCACTGATCGCGGTAGGCCGCGTGGTCCTGGAAGGAGTGACCGCCCAGCACGATGAGGGCCGGGGGATCGGCCAGCCGCTCCTTCAGATCGGCCAGCGCGCGCACGAGATGAAGGGCGCCCTTGCGTGGCTC
>JBAQXA010000211.1:0-3528 GCA_049299195.1 Nocardioides sp. | reverse complement strand
TGCCCCCCGCCGGGTCGGCGCCCCCCGCGCCGTCGTCACTGACCCGCACCAGCAGCGGTCCCGACGCCGAGCGCGCGATGAGCACCTGCGCCCGAGACGCCCCGGAGTGCTTGGCGACGTTGGTCAGGCACTCCGACACACAGAAGTAGGCGATCGCCTCGATCGTCGCGTCGGGACGCTCCGGCAGCCGTATGTCGCTCGCAACCGGCACCGGCGACCGCGCCGCGAGGGCGGACAGAGCAGCGTCCAAGCCCCGGTCGGTCAGGACCGGCGGCGCGATCCCGCGCGCCACCTGCCGCATCTCGGTGACCGCGTCCTTGGAAGCGGCGTGGGCGCGCTCGATCAACTCGCGGGCACGGTCGGGGTCGCTCTCGATCGCCTCGCGCGCCATCCCCAATTCCATCGCGATCGCGACCAGCCGCTGTTGCGGGCCGTCGTGGAGGTCCCGCTCGATGCGACGGCGCTCGGCCTCGACCGAGTCCACCACGTCATCGCGCGTGGTGCGCAGGGACTCCACCCGACTCTCCAGGCGTGCGATGGTGCGCTCCGAAGGGTGGCCACACCCCCATCGGACCAACTGCACGTTGACCCGGCTCAGCGCGAGCGCGAGCGCGGGGGTCACGGCCAGCAGGACGAAGCCGACGAACGCCATCCACGAGGGCGCCGACGCCAGGTCAAAGAGCCCGATCAGGCGGAAGCCCTCATCGGCGGCAAACACCGGCACCAGCATCAGCACGATCGCCGTGGTCGCCAGACTCACCACGGTGCTGGAGACGAAGACGCCCCAGAGGCCACCGAGCCAGGCGTAGCCGGCGGCCGTCCAGGACGCCGCCGAAAAGAGCTCGCCGCGCCACCCGGCGCGATGCGGAAGCGTCGCGGCGGGAAGGGCGACCCCCAACAGGGCATCGACGCGACGGCGGTCGAACTCGAGGAGCCAGCGGCAGGCGGGCAGCGTGGGGAGAAGGATCAGCACGCCCAACCCGAGGGCCGGAATCGTGGCCACACCCACCAAGACGAAGGTCCCCAAGATCAACCCGCCAATCGCCGAGGGCAGGTCGGCGATCAGGTGGACGGCGGCCCACATCCCCGCGAGATACGGCCTACCAACCGCCGAGGCGGCACCGTTGCGGGGAGGACTCACCCCCTCACGCTACGGCCGCCGCGCACCCAGCGCACTCCAGCCAGCCCGTGTCCGACACGGGGGTTATCCCCACCCCCACTCCGGCGGGTGGCGCCAATGACCCCGCCAGGCCTGCGCGCCGAGGCTGGTGACATGGATAGCGACACCCTTCTTCGTCACCCTGACCGCACCGCACCCAGCGAGCCGCACCCCGGCCTGGTCGGCTCGATCACCGCCTGGTCGGTGCGCCGCCGCTGGTGGGTCCTGCTCGGAGCGGCCGCCCTCGTCGCCGCCGCCGTGGCGATCTTCGTGACCCAGGGGCTGCGCACGATGAGCCCCGCCGACCAGCTTGTCGGCGACTCTCGGCAGGCCTCCCAGATCACGACCACGACCGATTTCGGCGAGCCGGTCACCGAACAGGTCGTCGTGACACTGCGGGAGGGGCCCCTCACGCCCACCCAGGTACGCCGCGTCGAGACGGAGGTGGGGACCGCACTGGCAGGCGTCAAAGGCGTCGAGCAGGTGCTGCCCGCCATCACGGGCGCCGATGGCCAGACGGTCGTCATACCCGTAGCGATGGCTGCGGACTTCGACGACGACACCGCCCTCAAGGAGCCCGTCGATGTCGTCGGGCCGATGGTCGACCGGATCGCGCAACTCGGTGCGGATCACCCCGGGTGGGAGGTCGGTCAGCTCGGCGACGGGTCGATCAACAAGGAGGTCAACGAGACGATCGGGCAGGACTTCAAGAAGGCGGAGTTCATCTCGCTGCCGATCACGCTCCTGATCCTGCTCTTCGCCTTCGGGGCGCTCGTCGCGGCCGGCGTCCCGCTGCTCCTCGGCATGGCCAGCGTCGGGGTCGCCTTCGGGCTCACCGCGGTGGTCTCCCAGCAGTGGCTCCCGGTCGACCCCAACGCGCAGAGCCTGGTGCTGCTGATCGGGCTCGCGGTCGGCGTCGACTACGCCCTGTTCCTGATGCGCCGGGCCAGGGAGGAGCGCGCGGCGGGGGCCGACAAGCGGCAGGCCATCATGCGGGCCGGGGCCACCGCGGGTCGGGCCGTGGTGATCTCGGGGCTCACCGTGATGGTGGCGATGTCGGGCATGCTCGTCGCCGGCGGACTCTTTGCCTCGCTCGCCGTGGGCACGATTCTCGTCATCGGCGTCTCGGTGCTCGCGAGCGTCACGCTGCTGCCCGCCTTGCTGGCGGTGTTGGGCGACTCGGTCGACTGGGTCCGGTTGCCCTACCTCCACCGGCGCCGGGCAACCCAAGACCCGGCCACGTCCTGGTCGGGCCGGCTGGCCCACCGCGTGTCGCAGCGGCCGCTCGCCTGGCTGCTGGTGGGCGGTGGCCTGCTCGTTGCGGTTTCCGTGCCGGCGTTGGGGATGCGTACGGCGCTCCCCGGCGTGGAGGCGCTGCCTCAGGAACTGCAGATCGTGCAGACCTACAAGCGCCTCGAGCCGGCGATCCCGACCGAGGGGTCAGCGCTGCAACTGGTGGTGCGGACCGCCGACGCCAACGACCCCGCCGTCGGGTCGGCGCTGCTCGATGCGGCCACCAGCGCGCAACGCATCGACCACGTCGCCGCAGTTGCGCCACAGCCGCGGATCTCCCTCGACGGCGAGGTCGCCGTGCTCGACATCGCCGTCGATCTGACCTCCTCCGACGATGCGCTCCCGGGAGTCATCGAGCGGGTGCGCGACGATGTCGCCACGCCATTGCGAGCCGAGCTCACCAAACTTGACGCGGGGAGCGCGGTCCACGTCGGCGGCATCGCCGAGGGCACCGACCTCTCCGACTGGATGGTCTCGCGGTTGCCCCTCGTCGTCGCGTTCGTGCTGTTGGTGACTTTTGTCGTGATGGTGCTCTCGTTTGGCTCTCCCTGGCTGGCCGCCGCCACCATCGGGCTCAACGCGCTGAGCGTGGGAGCGGCATACGGGCTGCTGACGCTGGTCTTCCAGAACCAGTGGGCCGAGGGCCTGCTCGACTTCACCTCGATCGGATCGATCGCATCCTGGCTGCCGCTGCTGCTCTTTGTGGTGCTGTTTGGGCTGTCGATGGACTACCACGTCTTCGTGACCAGCCGGGTGCGCGAGGCCTACCTCGCCGGCGCCTCAGCCACCGATGCCGTACGCCGCGGAGTCGGCGGATCGGCGGCCGTCGTGACCTCCGCCGCAGCGGTGATGGTGGGCGTCTTCTCGGTCTTCGGCACGCTCTCGACGCTGGAGATGAAGGAACTCGGCGTCGGGCTGGCCGCGGCGATCGCCTTGGACGCGACCGTAGTCCGCGGCGTCCTACTCCCCGCCGTGCTCACCCTGCTCGGCGACCGCGCCCACCGCGGCCCCGCCTGGCTCCCCACCCTCCACCACTGACGCGCAACCCCGCGCGGACCCCGCGGACCGCGAAAACC
>JBAQXA010000210.1:0-3102 GCA_049299195.1 Nocardioides sp. | reverse complement strand
CCTCGAGGCGGGCGAGTTGGTCGAGCACGATGCACCCAAGCTGGACCGGATCCGCGCGTCGTTCGAGGGCGCCGATGGCCGCTCGGGGTCGCTGCAGGACCGCCTCGCCGATACCTCCAGCGGTGTCCCTGGCTTCATGCGCGTGCAGGTGTATGCCGACCGCCTGCACGTCCATCGCTCCACCGGCACGTCGACCACCCTCACGGTGATCACGGCCGCCGTCGAAGAGGTCTGGGGTGAAACCGGTGAGGCGCCCCTGGTCATCGTCGACTACCTCCAAAAGGTGCGCATCCCCGAAGCCGCCCAGATGGTCGAGGACGAGCGGATCACGCTCGTCGTCGAGGGCCTCAAGGACCTCGCCATCGACGCTGGCGTGCCGGTCCTGGCGATCGTGGCCGCCGACAAGGACGGCATCGAGTCCGGGCGGCGTACCCGGGCACAGCACATGCGGGGCTCGACGGCTCTGGCCTACGAACCCGACACCCTCCTGGTCCTCAACAACAAGTTCGACGCAGTCGCACGCCACCACTTGGTCTACGACACCAGCGCCGCCGATCGCTTCCACGAGTGGGTCGTGATGAGCATCGAAAAGAACCGGAGCGGCCGCGACGGGATCGACCTGGAGTTCAAGAAGGTCTTCGAGCAGTCCCGCTTCGACCCCGACGGCAACCTCGTCGCCGAACGCCTCATCGACGACCGCGTCTACGTCGAGTAGGCGGACCAACCCACTCTGCTCGGCCCCCCATCGCCCCTTCGGCGAAGGTCGCCCTCGGCCTGAACCAGTCGGTTGTCAGGCGTGTCCACGGCGTATCCCCGCCGCGGGGATCCCGGGAAGCGCCGCTGCACCGAGTGCTGCCAGAGCAATCGCGCACCCAACGGCAGAGGCACTCCCCCGTCCGACAGGATCCAGGCCCACCAGGAGGGGGCTGGATTGCCTGGCCTATGGCCGAAAAGGAAGGCCGAGAAGAGGAACCCGATCGGAAGTAGCACGGCGCCTCGCTCCCCGAGCAAGCGCACCCCGAGTAGGGCCAGACCTAACAGACCCAGGGCGTTGCGCCCGTTCTCGAGCAAGGATCCGACGCCGCCGAGGACCCAAGCGCCGAGCATGAAGGAAACAAGCCCACCAGCGACAACCGGTGCCGCATGGGCGGCAGTGGGCCTAGCCGCTGCTGCCATGGCGTGCAAGCCCAGGTTGAACCAGCCCCACACCACGGCGATGGCGGGAACTAGCGCCAGCACCGCGACAACAGGGACGGGAGCGAGGGCTCCGAGACTCAGACTCGGCATCGGGGCGGTTTGGCCCCGAACAAGGCCCGCGACCGCGCCGGCAGAGCCAGTGGCGACCAGCACCGGCACTGCTCGGGTTGCGCTGAGAAGCCACCTCACGGAAGGGGCTCACAGGTTCGCATCGCCGACTCGACGCGCAAGACCATTGCAGTTGCGTTTGTGGGTCTTGGGAGCGCCGACGCTGCAACTCCGACAGTGAGGCCCTTGCGAGTCGGCCGCCTCGGATGCTCGCATTCCGCCAACCGACGCAAGCCAGGCTCCCGCGAGCGGTAGGTACTCGCCCGCTGGCCACACCCCCTTGTTCCGGTTCGAGCAGGGTGGCGGAAGTTCGTCCAGTGGGGAAACAGCGAGCGTCTGACCCCAGACCTCAGGGCTATTGGCCCCGAGACTGAACGACCAGCCGTCGGGACTCTTCTGGTTCTCCCGCAAGGTTGCCGGCAGTTGTAGTCCCGCGCCTTCGAGCCGCTGTGCGGTCTCGTTGAGGCGGGGCGTGGCTGCCGAAAGAGCGGCAGCCTGTTCGGGCCAGGCACAGAACTGCCTGGCCTCCACCTGCCTGCACGTCTGCTCTCCAGTGCGCTTCTGCACGGGATCTGCGCCGACTCCCGGCATCATCAAAGCTGAGGCGAAGAGCGCTGCGGCGAGAGCGCCCGCACAGCAAAGCCAGGCAACCCGTCGAGCCGACCAGGCGAGCAAAATCAAAGTGCAGCAGAGCAGCGTGACCGCCAGCAGTGCTGGCGCCACCAAGGCCAGCGGCACAAGTTCGAAGTCGAGCGAGCAGCATGACGTCCCGAGGTTGCCAGTGACGTTCCGCATCCAGAAGGGCTCAACCGCTGGCGTGTAGGCAACCCATGCCCAGACGGTGCCGAAGGCCAGAGGTGCCGCGATCAGCCGCGACAGGAAGCGGCCCATGAGGAACCCGAGTGCGGCGTAGCCGGTAACCACGACGACGCCGAGGGCGAGAACGTCGAGACGAGGCGCTCCCACGGTCGGGGATACCTGGAAGTAGAGCGCCAGCAGGGTGATCACGAATGTCAAGGACGTGGCCACGGCAACGTAGGCGATGGTCCTGATCAAGATCGCACCCCACGACCTGGCCGCCGCGGGCATCAGGTTGCGCCACATGGCCGCGTCCCACGCCGCGAGGGCCGCGAAACCAGGGGCGAGGAAGAGGACCGAGACCGTCGACTTGGCGGACAGATCAAGCCAGTACGGATCAATGAAGTTCGCGTTGCTCATCGAGACCACCACGCCAAGGATCACCAGCAGGGGACTCAACACGACCGTGCTCATGGTCAGCATCAGCCACCACCGGTCGCGCAAGTTCACCTCGGCCCCAGGGCGTCGCGATATGCCTCGACCGCCGTGCGGTCGTGACCGTCAGGACGCAGGAAGGCGGTCGTGGGTCCGTCGAATCGCACCTGACCACGCTCGAGAACGACAACATGGTCGTAGCTGGCTTCAAAGTCGCTGACGTCGTGACTCGAAACGACGACGATCTTCTCGGCCGCTATCCGATTCAGCAACGCAACGAACGAGTCCTTCTGATCAGGATCTAGCGCCGCCGTCGGCTCGTCGAGCAGCAAGACGTCAGCATCGTGTACCAACGCTTGGGCCAACCCCATGCGTGCTCTTTGTCCGCCCGACAGCTTGGTCGCGCGGCGTTGGGCCAGATCGCTCAGGTCGACTTGTCTGAGGGCATTGAACGCTTCGTCCCAGGCGTGCGTCTTGCTCATCCCCGCCAGCCACCCGTGCAGTGCTACTTGTTGCCGCACCGACACTCCCGAGGTAGCCCGCACGCTTTGCGGCATCCAGGCC
>JBAQXA010000209.1:0-2112 GCA_049299195.1 Nocardioides sp. | reverse complement strand
GTCCTGGCCCCAATCTGGCCCCAACTGGCCCCATCCAGCCCAGCGGCTGCCAACCCGAGCCAGCGCACGCCAGACAGCCCCTCAGCCCGGTTCTACGTCGGTGTCAGCCAACCGGCCCCGGCGCCGCCCTGTCCACGCGGTACGGGCCTGCTGGTCGGCTCAGCGCGCCGGTGTGCCCTTCGGCTGCTCAGCGGTCGTGGCCTTGGCGCCACGCCCACCCCAGATCCCGTGCGACGGTCGCACCCGGTCACGCCACGCCCTGCACTCAGCCAGCACGGGGCAGCGGTAGAGGCACATCCGCTTCGCCGCATCGCGGCCGTCCGCGGTCTCGGAGAAGAACAGTGCCGAGCGACCGTCACACACCGCATCCGCCATCCAGCCGAGCCCGACGCTTCCTGGCGGCGAGGCCGGAGTGGTCACTGACGCCTCCGACCAAGCCGCGCTCCGTCGTAGGCCATCCCCCACGGCGGCACCGGGTCACCCCGGTCTACGGCTTGCTCGTGCGCAGCAGCGAACAGCTCCTCTTCAAGGGTCCGCGTCTTGAGGCGGTCGGGGAGGGAGTACTCGGCTTCCATGGGGTTCTGTGGCATACGAACAAGCGTGGGGAAGCGGGGGTGGTGGCGCTAGGACGAGTCTGCGGACTCCCGGCCAGTCTGCAGGTCCTCAATCAGTTCGCCATGCTCAAAGCGCATCTGGGTCAAGAGCAGGCTCCCTAGCCCGAGCACTCCGACGGCGTATCGGCGTGCGTCCTCACGGTTCTGGATCCGGTGTCGGTCCACGTTGCTCAGAGCCGCTGAGAAGCCGGTCCCCAGGGCGCGCCAGCCTTCACGTTCTGCCGCACGAGAACCGAGCCGCCAGTCGCTGTCGTCCGAGAAGACACGGCCCATTAACTCCTTGCCAACGAGCGATTCGCCGCGAGTGTTCTTGGGATCGCCAGCCCACGAACGGAGGCAGTCCTCGACGAAGATCGCGGTCTGGGAGGCAACCTTCGCCCAATCCCCAGCCTCGACAAGGCCGCGCACGTGCTCCCACAGGTCCGGGTCGAATGACCTGGTGTCAACAGGCTCCTCTCCGTCCTCTGTCTGGAGCCTGAGCTGGTAGAGAGCAGCGTCGATGACTCCGCAGGCGTTCCCGACTCCCCTGCGTCGTGCGGAATCGAATGACGACTGTGGAGTCGATGTGCTGTACGCCGACAGGGAGTAGCGCACGCCATCGAAGCCCTCCACAAGGTGATCCTCCTTGCCCAGCGACGCGACCAGCACGGACCGGACCTTGCCCTTCCACGCCGTTAGCGCAGGGACATCGTTCAGAGCCCACGGGGAGCCACCCTCCGCCTTCAACTCCTCTAGGGCAGCGATTGCCCTCTCCGGTCTCATAGGCTCCAATCTAGATGCCGGGTGCGACAACGGCTCGATACGGACCTATCGAGGAGCCTTATGGACAAGCAGGAATTTCAACAGCACTCACTCTGGGGCGAGATCACTGCCCGCACTACCTTCTGGGATACGGATGTGGCGTCCATCAGCCAGCCTCTCCAGAACGCGCGAGAGCGAGCAAGAGCCGTGGGTGGTTACGTCCTGGCGCTGAAGAGTACCGGAGAGTCCGTACCGGCCCTATTCAGCACGACGATGCTCGACAACGCGCGAACTCAGTGGTCCCAGGCCACAGTGACTTACGACACCGAGTCCAATTACCCCAACATGCTGAACGGGCTGGACGCCCTCTTGGACGTCGTGGCACGTTGGCCGGGCGCGAAGACAGCCGCATCCAATGCCCGAACCGTCACCGAGATCTATGCCGGAGCGGAGAAGGCCGCTAGCCGGGCAGTCGACAGGCGCAAAGTGGCCCTCAATGAGGCTGAGCAGGCGCTCGCTCGTGCACGGAGCCTGAGCGACGAGTTCGAGGCAAAGGTCGCGAAGATCGAAGCGACACTCGCGGATCAGCAGCAGCGTGCAGGAGAACTGGCAACTGCGCGGCAGAAGGAGTACCTCGATGAACTTACATCGATGAAGACCGAGTTCGACACCTGGCTGGATGAGCGCAAGGCCTCCTATAAGGACATGACGGCAAGGCGCGTGGAGCAGCAGGAAGGATTCATCGTCAGCGCTGAGC
>JBAQXA010000208.1:0-6173 GCA_049299195.1 Nocardioides sp. | reverse complement strand
GTCCGCGGGGCCCCCGACCTGCTGCACGTCGCCCCCCATGACCCGGGTGACGAGGTCAGTGAGCTTGTTGACCGGATCAACGATCTGACCCTCGACTTGCGTCGGCGCCTCGAAGTCGAGCGCGGCTTCTCCGCGACCGTCGCCCATGAGCTGCGCACGCCACTCACGGCTCTCGTGTCGGCCACCGAGTTATTGCCCGCCGGCCCCGCGACGGACCGCGTACGGCGTCAGACCCAGCGGTTGCGCCGGCTGGCCGAGGAGCTGATCGATCTGGCCCGCGCCGAGCTAGCGGACCAACAAGGGGGTGAGTCCCTCGACCTCGCGGATCTGCTCACCGACCTCACATCCCGCTTCCCCGACGTCGAGGTCACCAGCGAAGCCCCCGGCACCACCCGGGCTGACCGCCGAGCGGTCGACCAGATCCTGTCCAACCTCGTCCGCAACGCCGAGCAGCACGGCGCCCGGCCGGTCGCCATCGCCGCGCACGGACTCCGCATCGAGGTGACCGATAGTGGCCCGGGCTTCCCCGCCGACCTTGCGCGTCACGGTCCGACCCGCTTCGCGCCGTACGGCGTCACAGGCGGCACGGGCCTGGGCCTCGCCCTCGCCGCATCGTGGGCCCAGGCGATCGGCGCCGAACTCACCTTGAGCAACCGCACCCATGACGGTGCGGTCACCGGGGCACGCGCCGTCCTCCTCCTGCCTGCTGACCCTGCCCGCCCAGAAGAGCCTCGATCTCTCGGCTGACGAATCCATCGCTATGCGTGCCGACGGCAATCGGCCACTCGCGGTCGCCCAGACCATGGCCGAGCTGACCTAGTTGCGCCGACGCTTCAGCCTCGCGGTTGCTGCCTGGCCAAGCACCGGATCGTCACTCACCGACTCGAGCACCTCGACGCCCTTATCGCCGCCGACCCGCACGATCGACCGGAGGAAGAAGAGCCGGGACTCACCACGTTCCTCGACTGCCAGAAAGTCAATCAGGCCGTCAAGTTGCTTCTTGGTCGCACAGGCCGCCAGGGCCACTGCAGCGCCGTCTCCTCACCCGAGTCTCGGGCGTGCAGCCAGCGATCCTTGAGGCGCTCCCAGAAGGCCACCGACGGCTTTACCGCGAGAGATCGGCCCAGACCCTCCATGACGCGCGCGGGATAGCCGCCGCGCTCCAAATGCTCCATCAAGACCGGCAGCGCGGCCGGATACGGCTCAGAGGTGTTCACCAGGTCCCAGACCGAATCGACCTGCACGGCCGCGCTGCGGAGATCCGTCACGATCGGCTGCTCGGCCTCACTGAGCTGGCCGGCTGTTGCTCGGGGGTATATTGGGCTTTTTCCGGCAGGCGCGATGATCTAAAGCACTCGATCAGCAGAGATGGCGACCTGGCTCACCATGAGGTCTTCTCGCGCGTCAACCGCTGTGGGCAGCGGCGCTCGAAAGAGCAGCAGGCCCGCTGCTCTCCGGCGGGAACCGGAGCGCAGCGGGCCTGTTGCACCTGATGCGAGTAGTACCCGCGGTCAGCTGCAGCCGGAGGTGGAGCCGCAGCCCTCGCAGACGTAGCAGGAGCCGGCGGGACGCATCTTGGTGCCGCAGGTCATGCACAGCGGGGAGTCGACGGCGTGGCCGGTGAGTTGCTCCATCAGCTCAGCCGAGGTGTGCGCGGTCGTCGCCGGTGCGGCCGGAGCCGGTGCGACCACCGCGACGGTCGGGGTGGTCGGCGTGCCGTCGGCGATCGGGTCGGCCTTGAGTGACTCGGCCTCGCTGACCTCGACGATCGGCTCGTAGGAACCGGTCTCGAGGTGGCGGCGACGCTCGTCGGCGGAGTAGATGCCGAGGGCCGAGCGCTTCTCAAAGGGCATGTAGTCCAGTGCGAGCCGGCGCCACACGTAGTCCATCAGCGACTGAGCCATCCGCACGTCCGGGTCGTCGGTCAGACCGGCCGGGTCGAAGCGCAGGTTGGTGAACTTGGAGACGTAGGTCTCCAGCGGCACGCCGTACTGCAGCCCGATCGACACCGCGATCGAGAAGGCGTCCATCACACCCGCGAGCGTCGACCCCTGCTTGCCGAGCTTGAGGAAGACCTCGCCCAGCTCGCCATCGTCGTGCGCGCCGGAGGTCATGTAGCCCTCGGCGCCGCCGACCGTGAAGGAGGTCGTTCGGCTCTGCCGCGACTTGGGCAGCCGCCGCCGCGTGGGGCGGTATTCGACGACCGTGGCGGGTGCCGCGGCGGTCTCGGTCGCCTCAGCCTTGTCGGCCTTGGCGTCCGACAGCGGCTGGCCGACCTTGCAGTTGTCACGGTAGATCGCGGTCGCCTTGAGCCCGAGCTTCCAGCTCTGCAGGTAGACGTCCTCAATCTCCTCGACCGTGGCCGACTCCGGCAGGTTCACCGTCTTGGAGATCGCCCCGGACAAGAACGGCTGGCACGAGGCCATCATCCGCACGTGACCCATCGGGGCCAGCGAGCGCAATCCCATCGCGGTGTCGAAGATCGGGTAGTGCTCGGTCTTGAGGCCCGGCGCGTCGACGACGTGGCCGTGCTCGGCGATGTAGTCGACGATGGCCTCAATCTTCTCGGTGTCGTAGCCCAGCTTCGCCAGCGCCCGCGGAATCGTCTGGTTGACGATCTGCAGCGAGCCGCCCCCGACGAGCTTCTTGAACTTGACCAGCGAGAAGTCCGGCTCGATGCCGGTCGTGTCGCAGTCCATCATGAAGCCGATCGTGCCGGTCGGCGCCAGCACCGATGCCTGCGCGTTGCGGAAGCCGTTGGTCACGCCCAACCGCAACACATCGGCCCACGCCTGGGTGGCCAGCTTGTGGGTCGCGGAGTCGTTGACGCCAAAGGTGCGCACGCCGTCGTTGGCCGCCTGGTGCTTGCGCATGACCCGCTGGTGCGCCTCGGCGTTGCGCGCGTAGCCGGCATACGGGCCGACGACTGCAGCCAGCTCCGCCGAGCGCTTGTATGACGTGCCGGTCATCAGGCTGGTGATCGTCGCGGCCATTGCCCGGCCGGCGTCGGAGTCATAGCCCAGACCCATCGCCATGAGCAGCGCGCCCAGGTTGGCGTAACCGATGCCGAGCTGGCGGTAGTCGACGGTCGTGGCGCCGATCGACTCGGTCGGGAAGTCCGCGAAGCAGATCGAGATGTCCATCGCCGTGATGATCACTTCGACGGCCTGGGCGAACCGGGCGGCGTCAAAGGTGTCGTCCTCGCGCAAGAACTTGAGCAGGTTGAGGCTCGCCAGGTTGCACGAGGAGTTGTCCAGGCTCATGTATTCGGAGCACGGGTTGGAGGCCGTGATCCGCCCGGTCTCGGGGTTGGTGTGCCAGTCGTTGATGGTGTCGTCGTATTGCAGGCCCGGATCGGCGCAGGCCCACGCGGCCTCAGCGATCTTGCGGAAGAGCTCTTGGGCATCGACGGTCTCGATGACCTCACCGGTCGAGCGCGAGCGCAGACCGAACTCGCCGCCCTCCTCCACCGCCCGCATGAACTCATCGGAGACCCGCACCGAGTTGTTGGCGTTCTGGTACTGCACCGAGGTGATGTCGGCGCCGCCCAGATCCATGTCGAAGCCGGCATCACGCAGGGCGCGGATCTTGTCTTCCTCGCGCGCCTTGGTCATCACGAACTCTTCGATGTCGGGGTGATCGACGTCGAGCACGACCATCTTCGCCGCCCGCCGGGTGGCCCCGCCGGACTTGATGGTCCCCGCCGAGGCATCGGCGCCACGCATGAAGGAGACCGGCCCGGAGGCGGTGCCGCCGGAGGACAGCAACTCCTTCGACGAGCGGATCCGGGAGAGGTTGAGGCCCGCGCCGGAGCCGCCCTTGAAGATGAAGCCCTCTTCCTTGTACCAGTTCAAGATCGAGTCCATCGAGTCATCGACGCTCAAGATGAAGCAGGCCGAAACCTGCTGCGGCGAGGCGGTGCCGACGTTGAACCAGACCGGGGAGTTGAAGGAGAAGTACTGGTTGACCAGGAGCCAGGTCAGCTCGTGCTCGAAGATCTCGGCGTCTGCCGGAGTCGCGAAGTAGCCGTGGTCCTCCCCACCCTTGCGGTAGGTCTTCACCACGCGGTCGATGAGCTGCCGCAGGCTCCACTCCCGCACCTCAGTGCCGAGCGCGCCACGGAAGTACTTCGTGGTGACGATCGTGGAGGCGTTGACGCTCCAGAAGTCGGGGAACTCCACCCCGCGCTGCTCAAAGACGGCCTCGCCGGTCTTCCAGTTGGTCTGGACGACGTCGCGACGCTCCCAGGTGATCTCGTCGTAGGGGTGCACCCCCTCCGTCGAAAACACTCGCTGAGTGCTGAGTCCCGTCGCCCGTGTGGCGGCGGTGGCCTTCCTGGTCATCTGATCTCCTCGTCGTCCATGACTGTCGGTGTTGCGGTGCGGTGCTTCTTGGGTGCTGCCGGGCTGCAGCGAGTGGGGGGAGGTGGTGGTACACCCGGCACGCAGCTTCCCCACTACGTGCCGGGTGGTCTGGATTAGCCGGTCGGCACCGGCTGGGTATGCCGCTCCATGCGGAGCATGGCGATCTCGGACTCGAAGTCGTCGACGCTGGAGTAGGCCTTGTAGACGCTTGCGAAGCGCAGATAGGCGACCTCATCGAGCTCGCGCAGCGGCCCCAGGATCGCGAGGCCCACCTCGTCGGCGGGCACTTCGGCCCAGCCCTCGGAGCGCAGTGCGTCTTCTACCGCTTGGCCGAGCCGCGCCAGGTCGTCTTCAGAGACCGGGCGGCCCTTGCAGGCCTTGCGCACCCCCGACACCGCCTTGTTGCGGTTGAAGGGTTCGGTAGTCCCGGAGCGCTTGAGGACCGTGAGCTGCATCAGCTCCACGGTCGTAAACCGCTTGCCGCAGCCCTGGTGACAGAGCCGCCGGCGGCGAATCGAAGCTCCGTCTTCGGCGACGCGCGAGTCGAGCACTTTGGTGTCGGTGTTGCGGCAGTACGGGCAGTGCATCGCGGTCTCCTCCCGGGGCTCGAAGCGGTGGCGCTGTGGATAGATCTGTGGAACTAGAACGCTCAGGTGTGGGCGAAGCTGCCCAAACTGTGGAACTAGATGTGGAAAACTACATTGTTGTAACTACTAGATGTAGTGGGTAACCGTACGTCGAGTCCCCCGGCCTTGGCAAGGGCTCGTTTCCGGCGCGTCGGCACTGATTTCGGCCTTCGCTCCGGTGCGGCCGCTGCGCCCGCATTGCCCCATCGGCGACAATGGCCCGGTGAGCAGCCACGGCGGGAAGCGTGCGGGAAGCAGACGCAGCACGCATCGTGGCGCCTCCACGCACGGGTCGGGTCCCGCAAGACTCGCCCGGGGTGCAGCCCTGCTCTGGGCGCTCCTGGTCACCGGCGGAGCGGTCGGTTGGGGCTTCCTCGTCTACCTCGCCGTCGGTTATGGCCAGCGCGTGCGCAGCGGGGAGAACGACGCGCTGGTTCCGCTCGCGGCTAGCGGCTTCGGCGCAGTGCTCTGCCTCTTTGTTGCGTTCATGGTCCTTGCCGGCCTCATCAGCCGGCTCCGCGGTCCCGCCCCAGAAGGCGCTCGGCCAGAGGCTGAGCCGGGAGGCACCCACGCGGCCGGAGTGGACGCCGGGGCCACTGGCCCCGGGCTCACAGACGGACCCAACCCCGGGACCACCCCCGGACCCACCCCCGGGGAGCTGCCCCGACTCCCCCAGCGTCAACCCGGGGGACGACGCGCCAAACGCTGAGCGCGGCCCACTCCCCCGGCTCACCAGACGAACCCCAACCAGACAGGAGGCACCGCGTGAGCGCTGCCGCTCCAGCCGCCCCGGCACTCGCCAGCATCTGGCTGCGTCGCACGTATGCCGCACTGGCGGCCACCGACACGTGGCTCGCGGGCAGCGAGTCCCCCGACGCTCATCGGATGCGGAAGGTGACCAAGCCACTGCTCATGCCCCTGCTCGTGGGAGCGCTGCTCACCGATCCCGATGCCCGGCGGAGTCCTGCGCGGGAGTCGGTGGCGGCTGCACTCACCGCAGGGTGGGGCGGCGACATTGCCCTGCTGCGCTCCGGAACCCCGGCCTTTGCGGCGGGCGCCGGCTCCTTCGGCGTCGGACATGTGCTCTATCTGCGCACCTTCCGGCGCTTCGGGCGGCGCGGGCTGTTGTCCACTCCGACCGGCAAGACGATTGCCGGCCTCTGGCTCCTCACCGCCCCGGCGC
>JBAQXA010000207.1:0-9555 GCA_049299195.1 Nocardioides sp. | reverse complement strand
GTGCCGCCGCGACCGCCGCGGCCACCGCCGCCGGGGGAACAGCAATCACCACGAGGGCTGGCTCACCACCCGGGTCGGGGATCCCTGCACCCAGTCCGGATGCCGTGCGGAGGTTTTCGGCGGAATGGTCGCGCAACCACACCTCGTGACCTTGGGAGCTCAGGGCCAACCCCACCGAAGTCCCGAGCAAGCCCGCGCCGACGATGAGGACCGGCCCAAGCAGCGGCTCAGGTAGCGGCCCAGGCAGCGGCTCACTCATCGGGCACCGAGCGCACCCGCGACAGGTCCGTGCGTAGGGCGGCTGCTCCATGCAAGTAGACGTGGGTCACTTCTGACCTCGGCAGGTCCGACTCGACGTGGGCGAGCATCCGCACCACCCGCGGCATCGAACCCTCGATCTCCAACTCGCGCGCGCAGATCAACGGCACATCGGTAAAGCCCAACAGCCGCGCCGCGTAGGCGGGAAACTCCGAAACCAGGTCGCTGGTCGCCGTGAAGATGATCGAGATGAAGTCGTCGACCACCAGTTGGTTGGCGGTCATCACGTCGGTGACCATCTCGGCGACCCGCTCCAACATGTGGTCGCGCGAATCCGTCGTCAACTGGGTGGCTCCGCGCACCGCCCGCACCGCCACGATTCCTCCTTGGGTCATCCCTTTTGCGCCGGCTCACCCTAGCCGGGAACGCACTCAGAGCGACGCGTTGTCCAGAAGGGTGCCCAACTCGCCCCGGTCCAGCGGCCGCACTTCTCCGACGCGGAGTCTCCCCAGCCGGACGGGCCCGATCGCCGTCCGGGTGAGCTTGCGCACCGGGTGCCCGACCTCGGCGAGCAGTCGCCGGACGATCCGATTGCGCCCCTCGTGGATCACGAGTTCGACCATCGACTTGTCATCGGTCTTCGACATCAAACGCGCCTTGCTCACGGTGACCGGTCCGTCTTCGAGCACCACGCCGGCCAGGAGCCGGCGCAGCACGTTGGGCCAGACGAGTCCCTCCACTTCGGCGACATAGGTCTTGTCGACCTCGTATGACGGGTGCGCCATGCGCTGGGCAAACTCACCGTCATTGGTCAACAGCAGCAAGCCCGACGTGTCGGTGTCGAGGCGGCCCACATGAAAGAGCCGACCGGTCTCTGCCGGCACAAATTCAGCCAGGCAACGACGCCCCTGTGGGTCACTCATGGTTGAGACCACGCCCGTCGGCTTGTGCAACACGAGATAGACATGGGCCCCGATGGGCGGCACGCGTGTGCCGTTGACGCGCACGACGGCCCGCGAAGGATGGATCTTGGTGCCCAGCCGCGTCACCACCTCCCCGTCGACGGTGACGGCCCCGGTCAACATCAACTCCTCGCAGGCGCGCCGCGAGGCCACCCCCGAGCGGGCCAGAAACTTCTGCAGACGCACCAGGCCCTCCTCGTCGGGCCCCAACTCTTCGACGTTCATCCGGCTTGCCCGTCGAGTGAGTCCATGAGTTCCTCCGGCAGGTCGTCCATCTCCGGGAGGTACGGCGCCAACTCGGGCAACTCCTCCAGTGACGCGATGCCGATCCGCTCGCAGAAGTAGCTGGTCGTGCGGTAGGTCGCCGCGCCATGCTCACCGTCGTGGCCCGCCTCCTCGATCAGGCCGCGGGTGAGCAGGGTGCGAACCACGCCGTCGACGTTGACCCCTCGGATCGCAGACACCCGTGCGCGCGTGACCGGCTGCTTGTAGGCGACCACGGCGAGAGTCTCCAAGGCGGCTTGGGTGAGGCGCGCCTGTTGACCCTCCAGCAGAAACCCCTCGACGATCGTGGCGAACGCCTCCCGGGTGTAGTAGCGCCACCCGCCAGCCACATTGCGCAGCTCAAACCCGCGGCCGGCCTCGTCGTACTCGACGACCAGCTCGCCCAGGGCCGCCGCTACTTCGCTGCTCGTGAAACCGACGGCAGCCGCCAACGCGAGTTCGGTCAGGGGCTGATCGGCCACCATCAGGACCGCCTCCAGCGCCGGCTTCAGGTCCCCCAGCGGAATCGCCAACGCCGCCTGGCCAGCCAGGGCCGAGTCCCCCTCGGTCGACTCGGTCGACCCGCTCCCCTCTTCGGTCACCGGCTCGTGCGTGCTCTCACTCATGTGTGGTCTCCTCGGCTTCACCAGGCGGGAGTTCAGGGTCCCGGGTCTCGTCGTACTCGTCTTCGATGGCGATCTCGCCCTCGGCATCTCCGGTCCAGCGGACGGTGAGCTCCCCCAGCGGGCTGACCTGGTCAAACGCGACCTGACCCTCGCGGAAGAGCTCGAGAAGAGCCAGGAATCGGGCCACCGTCGTGGCCAAGTCAGGGGCGTCCCCGCACAGGGACCGGAAGGTCACCGTCTGCGCGCGGCGCAACCGATCGGCCACCAGCACAGCCTGCTCGCGCACGCTGACGGTGGAGGAATGGATGTGCTCCAGGGAGACCTGGGGTGCCGGCCGGGGGCGCATCGCGCGTGCAGCCAACTCAGCGAAGGCATCCAGGCCAATCCCGATGAGCACCTCAGGCAACAGCGATGCGAACCGCTCCTCCAGGCCCACCACACGCGGATGGCGGCGTGCTTCGGCGGACAGTCGGGTCTCCAGCACCGATGCCACCTGCTTGAAGGCGCGATATTGCAGCAGCCTGGCGAAGAGCAGATCGCGTGCTTCGAGCAAGCTGAGGTCGTCTTCGTCCTCAATGTCCCCAGCCGGGAGCAGCCGGGCGGCCTTCAGGTCCAGCAGTGTCGCCGCGACCAGCAGAAACGACGACGTCTGGTCGAGATCCATGCCCCGATGGGCATCACGCACGTGCGACAAGAACTCATCGGTCACCTTGGAGAGGGCGACCTCAGTGATGTCGAGTTTGTGCTTGGCGATCAGGCTCAACAACAGGTCGAAGGGGCCCTCGAAGTTGTCGAGCCGGACGGCAAATCCCGCGGTCTCCTCGCCGACGGCCGCTTCCAAACCGTCTGCGGCGCTGCTCATGCCTCGGAGAGTCGGGCCACCAGGACGCTCTCGTCGCCGTTGATCATCAGATCCGCCAGCGCGATGGCCACCGCTTCCCGGATCAGGCGACCACGGTCCACCGCGAGCCCGTGGCTGGACCGAAGCTGAAGCCTGGCCCGCTCGATGTCCAGCAACTCCGCGGAGGTCAAATAGACCGTCATCTTCTCGTCGTGCCTGATCCGCCCGCTCGGCCGCCGGTCAGATCCGCTCTCCGAGGGAGCGGGGACCGCCGCGTTGGGGGCCGAAGGAGTGCCCCCCTCTGAGGCTTCGGAAGCAGTCGGCCGGAAGAGGTCATCGGCCGCTGGCAGGCTCACCCGTCGAGACAACGGGCTAGCACCTCCTTGGCGAGTTGCCGATAGGCCGCGGCGCCGGTGGAGGCGGAAGCATAAGACGTGATCGGCTCGCCCGCGACGGTGGAGTCGGAGAACTTCACCGTGCGACGGATCACGGTGTGGAACACCGTGTCGCCCCAGGCCTGCACCAACCGCTCCATGACCTCCCGGCCATGCAGGGTCCGGCCATCGAACATCGTGCCGAGCACGCCATCGATCTCAAGGCCGGGGTTGAGCCGCTCCTGGACCTTGTCGATCGTCGTCTTGAGCAGGGCAACGCCGCGCAGAGCGAAGTACTCGCACTCCAGCGGCACAATCACCCCGTGGGAGGCGGTCAGGGCGTTGACCGTGAGCAGCCCCAGGCTGGGCTGGCAATCGATCAGGATCACGTCGTAGCGCTCCAGGGCGGGCGCGAGCACCCGCTTGAGCGTCTGCTCACGAGCCACCTCGTGGACGAGTTGGACCTCAGCGGCCGACAGGTCGATGTTGGAGGGGAGCAGATCCATGCCCGGCACGCCTGAAGCGACGACCACGTCGTCCAAGCTGACCCCGCGCTCCATGAGCAAGTTGTAAATCGTGAGCGGCATCTCGTGCGGATTGAGGCCCAGCCCGACCGAGAGCGAGCCCTGGGGGTCGAAGTCCACCAGCAGCACCTTGCGGCCGTACTCCGCCAGCGCGGCACCGAGGTTGATCGCGGTCGTCGTCTTCCCGACGCCGCCCTTCTGGTTGCACATCGAGATGACCCGAGCATTGCCGTGTGTGGTCAGCGGCCGCGGCTCCGGCAGGTCGGGCAAGGGACGCCCGGTTGGACCCATCTCCACGGGGGTCGCACCGGTGGACTCACGCGGATCGGGAAACAGAAGTGGCTCAGACATCTCGCCATCATGACCGCCACCACCGACACTGGCGCTCGCATCCGCCTTAGCTGCAGCGGGTGCCCCCATCAGCGGCGGCATCTCCGGTGCAGCGCCACCCAGGTCCTCCATCGACTCTCCTCCATTGACCTCATCGACCACCGAGACATCTCCGCGTTGAGGCAGCGATGGTGCCGCCCCGAGCGAGGAGCGACACGGTTTGTCGACTCAACGACAAACCCGGTTCCGGAGCCGACTCTAGGTCCCCATCGGAAAGGGTCACAAGACGCGGAGGCTCAGGTGGCAGGCTCCCGGCAAATCTGTGCACAGGCTGTGAGGGCAAACACGCTCGGCATCCACAGCCAGCCCCTGCCTGTGCACAAACCCTGTGCACAACCCAGGTGGTTCGGCGCACCCCGCACGGGCCTCAGCCACGGGCTCGCGGATGTGCCGCCGCAAACACCTCTCGCAGGTTGTCGACCGTCACCAGGGTGTAGACCTGCGTCGTCGTAACCGAGGCGTGGCCGAGCAGTTCTTGGACCACCCGCACGTCGGCGCCGCCATCGAGCAGGTGCGTGGCGAAGCTGTGCCTGAGCGTGTGCGGGGAGACCTTGTGAGTCAGCCCCGCACGCTCTGCCGTGCGTTGGAGGATGGTCCAGGCGCTCTGGCGGGACAACCGCCCCCCTCGCGCGTTGAGGAAGATCGCGGGCCCGCCGGTCGCCCGCGCGCCCCCCTGCTCGATGAGGGCCGGACGAGCCGAGGCAAGGTAGTCGCCCAGCGCGGTGCGGGCAAACGAGCCCAGCGGCACGAGCCGCTGCTTGTCCCCCTTGCCGCGCAGCAGGACCGTGCCCGCGACCAGGTCGATGTCGTCGACGTCGAGACCCACCGCCTCGGAGATGCGCGCTCCGGTGCCATAGAGCACCTCCAACAACGCCCGATCCCGCGCCGCCAGCACCGTCTCGGCGGATCCGGCCACCGCAAGCATCGCCTCCACATCGGCGAGCGGGAGCGCCTTTGGCAGCCGCTTGGCCGGTCGTGGCGGCCGCACCGCGGCGGCAGGATCGGTCTCAGCGAGGCCTTCGAGCAGCGCGAACTTGTGGAAGCCACGCGCCGCAACGATGGTCCGAGCAACCGAGGCCGCTCCTAGCGCCGGATGCTCCTCGTCTCCGGCGCGCAGATGCGCTTGGAAGGCGAGGACATCCTCCTCGACGACTTCGGCCACGGCGTTGCGTCCACGCCCGTCGAGGAAGCCGCGGTAGCGGCGCAGGTCGCGTCGGTAGGACGCCAACGTGTTCGCCGCTACCCCGCGCTCGACGCTCAGGTGATCGAGGTAGGTGCGGATGGCCCGCTCGAGCGGATCAGCCTGGCTCAGGACAAGACGCTCTCGGGCGCCACCGCATCGATGCCGACTGCCTCGCCCACCGGAGCGTTGGTCAACAACCCCGCATGGGTGTTCAAGCCCAGCGCCAGGCTCGGATCGGTGCGGCACGCTTGCTGCCAGCCCTTGTCCGCGACCGACACGACATAGGGGAGCGTCGCGTTGGTTAGGGCGTAGGTGGACGTGTTCGGCACCGCTCCCGGCATATTGGCCACGCAGTAGAAGATCGAGTTGTGCACCTCAAACGTCGGATCGGCGTGGGTGGTGGCGTGGGTGTCCTCGAAGCAGCCGCCCTGATCGACCGCGATGTCGACGAGCACCGATCCGGGCTTCATCTGGGCCACGAGTTCGTTGCTGACCAGCTTCGGCGCGGCCGCACCGGGGATCAGCACCGCGCCGATGACCATGTCGGCGGCCATGACTTCCTGCTGGATGGCCAGCTTGGAGGAGGCCAGGCCGTGGACGCGGTTGTTGTAGCGCCAAAAAGACATCCGCAGCTTGTCCAGGTCGGTGTCCAAGAGGGTCACGTCGGCACCCATGCCGAGCGCGATGTTGGCGGCATTCTGCCCCGAGACGCCGGCTCCGATGATGACGACCTTGGCGTTGGCGACGCCACCGACGCCACCCATCAGCACCCCGCGGCCACCCTGAGCCCGCATCATCGCGTAGGCGCCGACCTGGGGAGCGAGACACCCAGCGACCTCCGACATCGGGTAGAGCAACGGCAGCGCACCGGAGGGCAACTGCACGGTCTCGTAGGCGATCGAGGTGACCTTCTTGGTCAGCAACTCTTCGGTGAGCGGCTTGTCCGCCGCCAGGTGGAGGTAGGTGAACAGGAGCAGCCCGTCGCGCATCCGGTGGTATTCCTCGGCGATGGGCTCCTTGACCTTCAACACCATGTCGGCTTCGGCCCAGACATCGTCGGCGTTGGGCACGATCCGCGCGCCGGCAGCGACGTATTCGCTGTCGGGGATCAGGCTGCCCATGCCCGCACCCTCTTGCAGGAGCACCTCGTGGCCCCGGGCGGTGAGCTCATGGGCGCCGATTGGCGTCAGTGCCACCCGGTACTCGTGGTTCTTGACTTCCTTGGGTACGCCGATTTGCACGGATTCTCCTTCTCCAGGTCCCCGCATGTTCGGGGACTACTAGGCGTCGCGACGGTGCGACGTTACTACTCCCCCGCCGAGACCAGCGAGGGTGGTCGACCGGGCTCACTCACACGTGCAGCCCGGTCTCGTCGAGGGGGAAACGCAGCTCCTTCTGCCGGTCGATCGCGGCCCCCACCAGACCCACGAACAGTGGGTGGGGACGCGTGGGCCGAGAGCGGAGTTCGGGATGGGCCTGCGTTGCGACGTAGTAGGGATGCACCTCACGCGGCAACTCGACAAACTCCACCAGCGAGTCGTCGGGCGACGTGCCGGAGAAGACCAAGCCGGCCTTCTCGAGCTGGCTCCGGTAGGCGTTGTTGACCTCGTAGCGATGGCGGTGTCGCTCGTCGATCTCGGCCTCGCCGTAGGCCGCTCGGACCACGGTCCCCTTCTTCAGGAGCGCGGGATAGAGACCCAGGCGCATGGTGCCACCCAGGTCTCCGGCTCCCTCCACGAAGGACTTCTGCTCCTCCATCGTGGCGATCACCGGCTCGGGACACTCCGGGTCGAACTCGGTGGATGCCGCCTTGGGTAGTCCGGCCTCGCTGCGGGCGTACTCGATGACCATGCACTGGAGACCGAGGCAGAGACCGAGTGTCGGCAGGCCGTGGGTGCGCGCGTGGGTGAGGGCACCCAACTTGCCCTCGATGCCGCGGATGCCGAAGCCGCCGGGCACGCACACGGCGTCGACCCCAGCGAGCTCCTTGGCCGCACCGGTGGCGGTCTCGCAGCCGTCGGAGGCAATCCACTTCACGTGCACCTTCGCCTCGTGGGCGAAGCCACCGGCACGGAGTGCCTCCACGACCGACAAGTAGGCGTCCGGCAGGTCGACATACTTGCCGACCAGTCCGATCGTGATCTCCTCCTTGGGGTGATGCACTCGACGCAACAGGTCGTCCCACAACGTCCAGTCGACATCGCGGAAGGGCAGGTCGAGGCGGCGCACAACATAGGCGTCGAGACCCTCGCGGTGCAGCACCTTGGGGATGTCGTAGATCGAGGGTGCGTCGGCGGCGGTGACGACCGCCTCCTCGTCCACATCGCACATCAAGGAGATCTTCCGCTTGATGCTCTGCGGCAACTCGCGATCGGCTCGACACACCACCGCATCGGGCTGTATGCCGATCGAGCGGAGCGCGGCGACCGAGTGCTGGGTCGGCTTGGTCTTGAGCTCCCCCGACGGGCCGATGTAGGGCACCAGGCTCACGTGGAGGAAGAAGCAGTTGGCCCGGCCAATGTCGTGGCGGACCTGGCGCGCGGCTTCGAGGAAGGGCAGCGACTCGATGTCGCCCACCGTGCCGCCGATCTCGGTGATGACCACGTCAACCGGGGGCTCACCGTCGACGGCGGACCCCATCGCACGGATCCGGTCCTTGATCTCGTTGGTGATGTGGGGAATCACCTGGACCGTGTCACCGAGGTAGTCGCCGCGCCGCTCCTTGGCGATCACCGACGAATAGACCTGCCCCGTCGTGACGTTGGCGATCGCACTCAGGTCGGTGTCGAGGAAGCGCTCATAGTGGCCGATGTCGAGATCGGTCTCGGCGCCATCGTTGGTGACGAAGACCTCGCCGTGCTGAAACGGGTTCATCGTGCCCGGATCGACGTTGAGGTAGGGATCGAGCTTCTGCATCGTCACGCGCAGCCCGCGGGCCTTGAGTAAGGCACCCAAGCTCGAGGCGGTTAACCCCTTGCCGAGTGAGGAGGCGACGCCCCCAGTAACGAACACATGCTTGGTGGGGGACGCCAGCTTCACGGGATTCCACCCTACCCTTGATCTGCTCGTGCTGTGGCCAGCAACTCCCGCGCGTGTTCGCGCGCACTGGATGAATCTTCGAGCCCGGCGAGCATGCGGGAGAGTTCTCGCTCGCGTCCCGCGTCGTCGAGGCTCTCCAGACCGGAGCTCGTGACGAGCCCGTCATCGGCCTTCCGGACCGCCACGTGGCGGTCGGCGAAGGCCGCCACCTGCGGGAGGTGGGTGACCACGACGACCTGGGCGGTCTTGGCGAGTTGCGCGAGTCGGCGGCCCACCTCGACGGCAGCCTTGCCGCCCACGCCAGCGTCCACCTCGTCGAAGACGAACGTCGGGGCGGACGCGGTTTCGGCCAGCACCACCTCGAGCGCCAACATGATGCGGGAGAGCTCACCGCCAGAGGCACCTCGCGCCAAGGAACGCGGCTCCGAGCCGGCATTGGCGGCGAGCATGAACTCGACGTCGTCGACGCCGTGCGGACCGAACTTGAGCCTGCGCTCACCGACCATGAGCGCGTCACCGGCGGTCCGGTCCCCCGCATCTGCCTGTTGGGCGATGACCACGCTCAGGGCTGCGTGCGGCATCGCGAGTCCCCCCAGCTCGGCGGTGACCTGCCGCGCCAAGGCGACGGCAGCCTCGCTGCGCGCAGCGCTGATGGCGGCCGCATGACCGGCCAACTCGCGCCGGAGCCCCTGGCGACGCTCGCTCAGCTCGGCAACACGGTCGTCGGCGCCCTCCAGCACGAGCAGCCGGGCGGCCGAGTTTTCGGCCCAGGCGAGCACCTCGGCGACGGTGTCGCCGTACTTCCTGGTCAGACCGCCCAACTCGGCGCGACGGTTTGACACGGCCGCGAGCCGCGCAGGGTCCGACTCGACACTGGCGGCGTAGGACGACAGGTCGGCGGAGATGTCCGCGAGCAGGTAGGTCAGTTCGGCGAGCCGGTCGGCGAGGGCCGCGAGTCCCTCATCGTGGGCTCGCACCGGGTCGAGGGCGTGCCGGGCCGCACCGGCGGCATCGACCGCACCCCATCCCGCGGCGGCGTGCGAGGACCGTTCGCCGTCGCCGCCGGACAACGCCTCCCGGGCACGCTCGGCAGC
>JBAQXA010000206.1:0-6801 GCA_049299195.1 Nocardioides sp. | reverse complement strand
GAGTAGACCATTGGCTCGGATCTGAGTAGGGCTACCCATGCGCGTGGGGTCTGGCTCCGGCCAGGATTGAGGCACTCGGTCGATCTGGTGATCGGTGGAGATAGTGGCCCGGCGGTCGTCCTCACGGGGGTGGGACGACTCCGGGCCTGTCTCTTTTTTTGGGGGCCCGTCCTTGGGACCCGATCTTGTTGGCGGCCGGCTACGGGTTGATCACGCGATCGATGGCCGCTTGGTCGCGGCCGATCACGGTGGTCCCGTCGGCGGCGGTGATGATCGGGCGCTGGATCGCGCGGGGGTGGGCGGCCAGGGCGTCGAGCCAGTCCTGCCGGTGCGCGGCATCTCGGGGGAGATCGATGCCTTCTTGAGCGCTCTCCACCTCCCGGGCGATGTCCCACGGCTCCAAACCCAGCCGCGCCACGACCTCGGCGAGCTCGGCCGCCGTCGGCGGGTCCTCGAGATAGCGGCGCACGACGTAACCGGCCCCCGCGGCGTCGAGCTCACTGAGGGCGCTGCGGCACTTTGAGCAGGCCGGGTTGATCCAGATCTCGATCATGCTTCGACCTCGATTTCACTCGCACCGGTCATGGCGACCAGTTCGTCGAAGGTGGTGGAGTAGACCGCCGCCGGATGTCCCGCGGCGGCCCAGATCACGTCGTACCGGCGCAGCCAGCTGTCGATGTAGGTCGGGACCGGGGCCGGGTGCGCCAGGGGGGAGACCCCGCCGATCACCTGGCCGGTGTGGGCGCGGACGAACTCGGGCGTGGCGCGCTTGAGCGCCGCTCGGCCGATGCGGGCCGCCGTTGCGGTCACATCCACGCGGTGGTCACCGGAGGTCAAGATCAGCACTGGAGCTCCGCCGGCATCGAAGAGCAGGCTGTTGGCGATCGCACCGACGGCGCACCCGAGCGCCTCGGCCGCGAGCGCAGCCGTGTGCACCGATTCGGGGAGGGTCACGATGCGACCGGTGCCGCCGAGTTGCTGATGAGCCGCGCGGAAGGCGGCGATCGAGGGGTGTTCGTCGGTCATGAAGCGCACCTTAACGCCGCTCTTGACTCGCTCGCAGGGGGGCGGGGTAGTGTGGACTATCGAACATGTGTTCGAACAAGCAGGTGTTTGAGCCAGTCAGTGGATCGAGAAATCACCGGGTCGAGAAGGGAGTCAGCGATGCGACGATACGACGACCCAGTGGAAGTCCGCCGGGGATGGGGTGATGGAGAGGTCGGCGACGAAGCCCCTGGCCAGTTTATTTGGCGGGGGCGGTTGTGGCAGGTCCGGTCGGTGGTGGCGCATTGGGTGGAGACCGGGGCGTGGTGGACGTCCCCCCGAGTCCTGGCCGCAATCGGATCGGCGAGCAGCGCGGAGGCTGGCTCCCGCACCGAGGGGGAGGTCGACCCAGGCCTCGGCTGGGCCACGGAGGTGGTGGCCGAACGGCAGCTGTGGCGGGTCGAGGCAAGCATGGGCAGGGCCGGTGGCGGAGTCTTTGATCTGGCCTTCGACACCGATGCCGGCCGTTGGCAACTCGTCGGCTGTGTGGACTGAGGAGGCCTCGGATGCACACCCTTCCTGCCAGCACCCACTCCTATCTGGCCCGCTCGGCAGCCTCCCTCTGTGAGGCGATCAACACACCAGACGTGCCCACCCGCTATGCGTGTGCCCATGTCGCAGCACTGCGCGCCGCCGCTGCGCTGTTGTCCGCGCGTGCCCGACCGACCGAGCGCCGCCAGACGCAACGCAACGCCTGGGTGCTCATGGCACAAGTGGCGCCGGAGTTGTCGGAGTGGGCCAGCTTCTTCGCCGCCGGCGCCGCCAAGCGGGCCGCAGCCGAGGCCGGCTCGACCCGTGCGGTCACCGAGCGTGAGGCCGATGATCTAGTGCGCGATGCCGACCAGTTCTTGCAGGTCATCGAGGAGTCGCTGGGGTTGATTCCGCACCTCGCTTTTGCCGGACGCATTGTGGTGGCCGGTCAGGCCGATGTGGTCGGTCGGGCCGATGTGGTCGGTCGGGCCGGTGTGGCCGGTGTCGCCTAGCGGTTTCGTCCATCTCCATGTCGCCTCCGGGTACTCACTGCAGTACGGCGCCTCGTCCCCCCATGCCTTGGTGGAGGCCGCGGCCGGGCAGGAGATGGATGCTCTGGCTTTGACCGACCGCGACGGCACCTATGGCGCGGTGAAGTTCGTCAAGGCCTGTCGCCGGTTGGGCATCTCCCCGATTTTGGGAGTGGACCTGATGGTGCGTCCGCAGCGGGCCGGACAGCCCGCTCTGGCGGCCACTTCTGCCCCAGCCAGAGGAGGGGCGTTTGAAGAGCTCACCTGGCCGCGGGTCACGCTGCTGGCCCACACCGGGGGAGCCGGCGGGCGGGCTGGCTGGGCGGCGATCTGCCGGTTGACCTCCACCACTCACCTGGCGGGGGCGCGGGGACGTCCGGTTGCCGATCTGGAAGCCATGGCGCCGTGGCTGGCGGGGGGTGATGTGGTCGTGCTGCTCGGTCCAGACTCCGAGTTCGGCCGGCTGGCCGCCCGACACCGCACCGAGGGCGGGCGAGCCGATGAGGCGTTGGCTGCGCTCGAACCGTGGCTGCGCGTCATACCGCGGGAGAACCTGGTGGTGGAGTTGGTCTCCCACCGGGTGGAGGGGACCGGGCCGGGCAGTTCGGCCCATGCCGCCGCGATGGCCCGCTTGGCCCGCCGAGCCGGGTTGCAGAGCGTGCTCACCAACTCGGTGCGGTATGCCGAGCGCCGCGATGCCCCGGTGGTCGACGTCCTCGATGCGGCCCGGCGACTGGTCGCTCTCGATCGGCGACATGTGGACCGACGCAACGCCGAGGGGTTCTTGAAGGCCGGCAAGCAGATGCACGAGATCGCCGAAGAGATCTGCCGACTCTCCGGGGTGGGCGATGCCCGCAGCGAGGCGGTGCGGCTGTTGGCTCGCACCCGAGCGCTGGCCGACCGATGCGTGCTCGATCCGCGCGTGGACCTGGGCATCGGCGAGGTGCACTTCCCCGAGTTCGACTCCCCGCAGTCTGCTGGCGCGGGGGCTCTTGGGGCCAGGACGCCCGGGGCTGGGGCGACGGTGGCCGGCTCTGTGCTGCGCGCTCGCTGCGAGGCCGAGGTCGAGCGGCATTACGGGACCGCCGCGCGGCAGGTGATCTGGAAGCGGCTGCACGACGAGCTGGCCACGATCGAGCAACTCGGTTATGCGTCCTACTTCCTCACCGTCGCCGACATCACCGACCTGATCCGCGAGCGCGGGATCCGCTGCGCGGCGCGCGGTTCGGGGGCGGGCAGCCTGGTCAACTACTTGCTCGGGGTCTCCGGGGTCGACCCGATCCGGCACAACCTGCTGATGGAGCGGTTTCTCTCGGTCCGGCGGACCGCTCTGCCCGACATCGACATCGACGTCGAATCGGCTCGCCGGACCGAGATCTATGAGGCGATCCTCGACCGATATGGCGGTGAGCGCTGCGTCTGCGTCTCGATGATGGACACCTACCGAGTGCGGCACGCCGTCCGCGATGTGGGCGCCGCGCTGGGGATGCCGCCGGCCGAGACCGATGCGATCGCCAAGGCCTTCCCACACATTCGGGCTCGTGACGCCCGCACGGCGCTGCGCGAACTCCCCGAGTTGCGGGCCTCGGGGTTGGCCGAGGAGCGATTGGGGGTCTTCTTCGGCTTGGTCGAGCGGCTCGACGGGCTGCCGCGCCACATTGCGATGCACCCGTGCGGGGTGCTGCTCTCCGATGCGACCCTGCTCGACCGGACCCCGGTCGAGGCGAGCTTCGCGGGCTTCCCGATGAGCCAGTTCGACAAGGACGACGTGGAGGACCTCGGTCTGCTCAAGCTCGATGTCCTCGGGATCCGGATGCAGTCCTCGATGGCACACGCGGTCGCCGAGATCGACCGCACCGAGGGGGTACGGGTCGATCTCGATGACCAGCAGCAGGTGCCCTTCGACGATCCGGACACCTTCTCGATGATCAGCTCAGCCCGGACGCTGGGGGTCTTCCAGATTGAGTCGCCCGGTCAGCGGGAGTTGGTGGGCAAGTCCGGCATCGATTCCTTCGAGGACGTCATCGCCGACATCTCCCTGTTTCGTCCGGGGCCGGTCAAGAGCGACATGATCACGCCCTATCTCGAGGTCAAGCAGGGATGGCGCACGGCACTCTACGAACACCCCGATCTGCGCCCGATCCTCGGACCAACCCACGGCGTGGTCGTCTACCACGAGCAGGTCATCGAGCTCATCGCCCAGTTCGCCGGGGTCGATTTTGCGGAGGGCGATGAGAAGCGCCGGGCGTTGGGTGATTTCGAGGGGATGGCCGAGACCAAGCTCTGGTTCTTTCCGCGGGCCCTTGGCCGAGGCTATGAGCTGGCGCTGGTCGAGCAGGTCTGGCGCATCCTCGAGGCCTTCGCGTCGTTCGGCTTCTGCAAGGCTCATGCCGCTGCTTTCGCGCTGCCGACCTACCAATCGGCCTGGCTCAAGACCCACTGGCCGGCCCACTTCTTGGCCGGGGTGCTCACCCATGACCCGGGGATGTATCCCAAGCGGCTGATCCTCGACGACGCCCGGCAGTGCGGCATCGAGATCCTCGGCCTCGATGTCAACGTCTCGGCTCAGGAGTACCTCGTCGAGCGTCTTGAGGAGGGCGGCGCGGGTGGGTCGGAGCGCTGGTGGGAGGGCAGGGCTGTCGAACACGGACAGCCCTACGCGATCAGGCTGGCGTTGGCGGAGGTCAAGGGGATCAGCGCGGCGGAGGTGACCCGGATCGTGGCTGCCCGAGATTCCGGGGCTGCCCCCTACCGCTCGCTGACCGACTTCTGGCAGCGCACCCAGGTCTCTCGGCCGATCGCCGAACGGCTGGTGTTGGCCGGTGGGTTCGACGCCATCTATGGCATCGGCATCGCTCAGGAGATCACTCGCCGGGACCGGGTGACCCGCCGGGATCTGCTGCTGCAGATCGCTGGGCTCGACCAGCATGCGCGCGCGTTGGCGCGGGCAAACAGCCGCGCCCGCGGGATCAGGAAGACTGCGCTCCGACCGCCACCAGGACCACCCGCGGGGGCTCACCAGCGGGTGGTCGAGGCCAGCCAGGCCAACAGCACCGATCCGCTCGTGCGCGCCGCCGCGCCTGCTCGGGAGGCCGCCTTCCTCGATGGCCGCCCTGCTCGCGACGGGGTCTGGGCGCAAGCCCACGCCCAATCGCGAGCCGCGGCCGTGCCCCAGCCGGTGACCTCGGTGCAGTTGACCCTCGATCTGGGTGATGAGCCCACCGAAGGGGAGCTCAGTGGGCTGCCGGAGCTGACCCCGCAGGAGCGAATGGAGGCCGAGTTGGAGATCCTCGGGCTCGATGTCTCCCAACATGTCGTCGACCGGTATGCCGACTTCCTCACCGACCTTGGTGTGACGCGCAGCCGGGATCTGTTGCGGCAGCGCAGCCGGTCGGAGTTGCTGGTCGCCGGCGTCAAGGTAGCGACCCAGACCCCACCGGTGCGCTCGGGACGGCGGGTCATCTTCGTCACCCTCGACGACGCCAGCGGACCGGTGGACGCGACCCTGTTTGAGGACGTCCAGGGGCCTTATGCGGCGACCGTGTTCAACTCCTGGCTGCTGGTGATCCGCGGTGAGCTGCGTCGTACGGGCAAGCAGGGGGTGTCGCTGCGTGCCACCGGGGCCTGGGAGTTGCCGCCACTCCATGCGTTGTGGCGACGGTCCGGTCTGGCCGCGGTTCGCGAGTACCTCGATGCGCCCCCGCCGCAGGTGGCTGCAGAGGCCGCAGGGGTGGGCGTTCCTGTCGTCGGCGCCGAGGCGGGCACCACGCGCAGCCGGGTGCTCGTGCATTCGAGTGGCTACCAGATTTCGCCGTATGCCGACGTCCGCCCGGCCGGGGATGACCCTCGCCAGGTGGCCCGCAAGTTGTGGCACCGCAGTCCCGGGAGCCCCGGATGAGTGGCTGGCCCAGCGAAGGGCCCAGTGAGTGTCGGCACCGGGAAGCGGCGGCCCTCGTGATGGCGGGGGCATTAGGGTGGGGTTCATGTCCGCTGGGATGCCCACTCGTTCGCTCGGTGAGAGCGTTAGCGAACGCCGTACCGGCATCCGCACCGGCGTGGTGTGGGCGGGATTGCATCAAGCGTTGCGCCCCGGCTCCCAGGTCATCGACATCGGTGGAGGCACCGGCGGCTTCGCGGTTCGCCTGGCCGAAGAGGGCCACCGGGTGCTCGTGGTCGAACCCAGCCCCGATGCGCTGGCAGCCCTCGGTCGCCGCGCTGCCGAGCGGGGAGTGGCTAAAGCCATCACCGCGGTGCAGGGCGACTTTGGGGACCTCCACCGGCTCGCTGCCGATGTCGGCGGAGCCGACCTGGTGCTGTGTCACGGGGTCTTGGAGATGGTGGCCGACCCATCGGCTGCGCTCGGCACGGTCAAGGGCGCATTGCGTCCCGGCGGGATGTTGTCCTTGCTGGTCGCCCAGCGACATGCCGCGGTTATTGCCCGCGCGATGGCCGGACATTTCCAGCAGGCCCTCGATCTGTTGGCGCCCCAAGAGCCGGCCGAACCATCGGGTCGAACCGGTCGGCGGTTCACGCTGGACGAGCTCACCGCGCTGCTCGGCGAGGTCGGGCTGGCGGTGGAGACCGTGCACGCGGTGCGGGTCTTCACCGACCTGGTGCCGGGCTCGTTGCTGGACAGCGAGGCTGGCGCCACGCAAGCGCTGGCCGAACTCGAGCAGGCGGTCTGCGAACGGCCCGAGTACCTCGCGCTCGCGGCGCAACTGCACCTGCTCGCCCGCGCCTAAGCCCGGCCCCGGGC
>JBAQXA010000205.1:0-3694 GCA_049299195.1 Nocardioides sp. | reverse complement strand
CCTCGAGGTTCATCGAGTCACGCTGTCAGGACATCAACCCTGCGGGCCGACGGCCGAGCCGACGACCAACTCCGGCCGATCACCATCACGCGCGGCTGGCTCGACCACGCAGCCGGTTCGGTGCTGGTCGAGTTCGGCGGCACACGCGTGTTGTGCGCCGCATCGGCCACCGAGGGTGTGCCGCGCTGGCGCAAGGGCTCCGGGCTGGGCTGGGTCACCGCGGAGTACGCCATGTTGCCGGCCTCGACCAACACTCGCTCGGACCGGGAGTCGGTGCGCGGCAAGATCGGTGGTCGCACCCACGAGATCTCTCGGCTCATCGGCCGCTCGCTGCGGGCGGTCATCGACTATGCGGCGCTGGGCGAGAACACGATCGTGTTGGACTGCGACGTCCTCCAAGCCGATGGCGGCACCCGCACGGCCTCGATCACCGGGGCGTATGTCGCGCTGGCCGACGCCGTCTCCCACCTCCGCTCGATCGGGGCGGTCACGGGGGAGCCGCTGATCGGATCGGTCGCCGCCGTGAGCGTTGGGATCATCGACGGCCAGCCCCGGCTCGACCTGCCCTATGAAGAGGATGTCCGGGCCGAGACCGACATGAACGTCGTGATGACCGGTGCGGGGACCTTTGTCGAGGTGCAGGGCACCGCCGAAGGGGCGGCCTTCACCCGGGCCGAGTTGGACGCCCTACTCGCTTTGGCCGAGAAGGGTTGCGCCGACCTCACCCGTCTCCAGCACGAAGCCTTGGCCCGCGAGATCTCGCGTTGATGAGCGCTCCTTCGCTGGAAGTGCTGCTCGCCTCCCGCAACGCCAAGAAGCTCGCCGAGATGCAGCGCATCCTGGCTGAGCACCTTCCGGGTGTGCGGGTGCTGGGCGCTGACGACGTCACGGCCTACGACGAGCCGGTGGAGGATCAACCGACCTTCGAGGGCAACGCGCTGCTCAAGGCTCGCGCGGGGGTCGCGGCGACGGGGTTGCCGACGATCGCCGACGACAGTGGGCTCTGTGTCGACGCGCTCAACGGCATGCCGGGAGTGCTGTCGGCTCGGTGGTCCGGCTTGCCCAAGAGCGATCACCGCAACAACACCCTGCTGCTCTCGCAGTTGGCCGATGTCCCCGACGAGCGGCGGTCGGCGCACTTCCGTTGCGCCGTGGCGCTGTGCCTGCCTGATGGTCGCGAACTCGTGGTCGACGGTCGCATGCCGGGGCGGATCATCCGCGAGCTTCGCGGCGAGGGTGGCTTTGGTTACGACGTCGTGTTCGTCGCTGATGAGCATGTGGGAGCCGGACCCGACGGCGCCGGGCTGACCTCGGCCGAACTGGATCCGGTCGAGAAGGACCTCATCTCACACCGTGGTCGGGCGCTGCGGGAGCTTGCGCCGCAGGTCGCCGCGCTGCTCACCTGAGCGATCGGGCACGCTCGTGGAGCGGTCGGGCAGGGGCCCGATCCGGCGTCAGCCCCGAGCCGCCCGCGCCATCTTGCGCAGCGTGATCAGCTGGAAGATGAGGAAGCCGATGATCAGCGCGCTCACGGCATACCCCGACCCTTGCGGCAGGCTGCTCGTGCAGGTCGTCGCGGATTCGCCGCCGCCTGAGGTGGCCTGCGAGGTGCAGACGGTGGAGGCGTAGCCCGCCGAGACGACGAGGAACCAGGCGATCGGCATCCCCAGGCCCACCGCGAAGAACCCTTGCATCTTGAGTCCGGCGTCCCACCGCTTGGAGACGACGAGGCATACGAGTCCCAGCAGCCACAGCGGGATCGCGAGCGGCCAAGCAATCGCCAACACCTCGGCGCCGACGAGGCCCAGCACGGCGCCGGCTTCGGCCCAGCCGGAGCCCGCAGGAGTGGCGGGCGGTTGGGTGTGCGGGCGCTGGTCACCGCCTAGGGCGGCGTCAACCAGCTCGCTGGGGCTGCCGAGTCGGTCGAGGGCGTTGCGCACGTCGGCCTCCGGGGTGCCGGCGGGCGTCGCTTCGGCGAGGTGGGCCTCGATGTCGGCGAGCAGCTCCGAGGCATCGTGGGCATCCAGCCGGATCGCCTCCGTGCGGAGCCGGGCGAGGTAGTCGCTGACGAGCGGGTGTCGGTTTTCGGTCATCATCGGGTCCTTCTTTCCAAGATGTCATCGACGGAACGTTTGAAGTCGGTCCACGCGGGCCGGAAGCCGGCCACCGCGCTCTCCCCGCGGGGAGACAGTGAGTAGTAGCGCCGCGGCGGCCCGCCGCTGGACTCCTGCCAGGTGGTTTCGACGAGCTGCTCCTTGCGCAGTCGGCTCAACAGGGGATAGAGCGTGCCCTCACTCGCGATCAGGCCCGCCTCCGACAACTCGGTGACCAGGTCGTAGCCGTAACGGGGCTCTCCCGCCAGCAGAGCCAGCACGCAGTGCTCCAGCACTCCCCGGCGGAGCTGGGTCACGCTGTTGTCGGCCACTGTCATGCAATGCAAGGTACTAGGTGACAGCAAGTAAGGCAAGCCACTGTCTTCCGCGGGGTTGGAGACACTCCCGCGGCGTTGGACAGGCCCCAAATGTGCATCAACCCCGCGGGAGACGGCCGGGAGACGGCGGAGGGTGCGCCAGCACCGCGGGAGACGGGGGCGGTCAGTCCACGATGCCCTCGGCCCTTAGGATGTGAGCGCTCTTGCCGGAGTGGTGGAATTGGCAGACACGCAGGTTTTAGGTACCTGTGCCTTCGGGCGTGGGGGTTCAAGTCCCCCCTCCGGCACCCTGTTCGGGCGCCCCGTTTGGAGGCGCCCCCTTGACGCGAGCTCTGGCTAGAGGCCGAGGTCGCGGCGCAGCTTGGCGACGTGGCCTGTTGCCTTGACGTTGTACTGCGCGAGCTCGACGTTGCCGGCCTCGTCGACCACGATCGTGGAGCGGATCACGCCCTCCACGGTCTTGCCGTAGAGCTTCTTCTCCCCGTAGGCGCCATAAGCGCGCATGGTCGCCTTGTCCGGGTCGGAGGCGAGGGTGATCGTGAGGCCGTCGCGGGCACGGAACTTCGCGAGCTTCTCGGGCGAGTCCGGCGAGATGCCGATGACGTCATAGCCCTGCGCTTGCAGCGAGTCGAGGGACTCGGTGAAGTCGCACGCCTGCGAGGTGCAGCCCGGCGTCATCGCGGCGGGGTAGAAGTAGACGATCGTCTTGCGCCCGCGGTGATCGGCCAGGCTTGCGGTGCCGCCCTGGTCATCGACAAGGCTGAAGTCGGGAGCGGGGCTCCCGGGGGTGAGGCGGTCGGCGGTCATGGTCGTCCCTTCTTATTGCAAATGACTTGCAATAGAGTGTGCTTTGCATCCCCAATCTAGCGACCGGAGTCCTCCTGCCATGCATGTCCCCGACGGGTTTCTCGACGCGCCGACGTCGTTGGCCACCGCCGCCCTCGCCGTCGTGGGGGTCGGTGCGGCGTTGCGTGGGGCCCGCCGAGAGCTCGACGATCGCACGGCTCCCATGGCCGGGCTGGTGGCAGCCTTCGTCTTCGCCGGTCAGATGATCAACTTCCCCGTCGGTGCCGGCACCAGCGGGCACCTGATTGGAGCCGCGCTCGCGGCGGTGTTGGTGGGGCCGTGGACCGGCGTCTTATGCATGAGCGTCGTGCTGATCGTCCAGTCGCTGCTCATGGCCGACGGCGGCATTACGGCGCTCGGCACCAACATCACGCTGATGGGAGTGATCGGCGTCGGCGTGGCGACTCTGGTCGTGGG
>JBAQXA010000204.1:0-3163 GCA_049299195.1 Nocardioides sp. | reverse complement strand
GATCTGTCGCACGCCCCGCGGTGCCGTGGCAGGCTCGCGGCATGGACAGGTTGCCGATCGCCCAGGTCGCCGAGCGCAGCGGCTTCGCCGCCTCCGCACTCCGCTTCTATGAGGAGCGCGGCCTGATCACCGCAGAGCGCTCGCCGGGCGGGCGGCGTACGTATGCACGCAGCGAACTGCGCCGCCTCGCCTTCATCCGCGCCGCCAGCAACGTGGGCCTGACCCTCGAGGAGATCCGCACCGAACTCGACCGCCTCCCCAACAGCCGCACCCCGACCAAGGCCGACTGGCAGCGCATCTCGCGGCACTGGCGAGGCGCGCTCGACGAGCGGATCGAGGCATTGATCAGGCTGCGCGACGGCCTGGACTCCTGCATCGGCTGCGGCTGCCTCTCGCTGCAGCGCTGCCGCCTCTCCAACCCCGAGGACATCGCCGCCACCAGCGACGATGCCCCCGGAGCCGCCTACCTCCCCCCGCGCCTGCGGCGGGAGATGTAGCGAGCTAGTGACGCCAACATCCGCTGTGGAAATCGCGCTGTGGGGCGGGTTAGTGCCACTGGGTGACTCAAATCCACCCCACAAGCGCCTGCCGTGGGTTAGGCAAGCCATCCGCTCCAAGCATTGAGGGCCCCCTGGTCGAGCTTGTAGAGGCGCTTGGTGGCCGCTTCTTGGAACTGCTTCTTGATGCGGGTGTTCATCGGCCCGGTGGGCTGAGCCTCTACGGGGCAGTAAAGCGATTCCGCCACCTCGATCAGCACGGCCGCCATGGGCGCCAACCCCTCCGGCAAGGCTTTCGCCCGGTTGGCCCACACCGAGATGCGCTGAGCCTGGGCGGCGGTGATTCCCAGTTGATTCGCCAACTCCCAAGGCTCGACCTTGGTGAGGATGGCGAGGTCGCTCAGCCCCTGCTCCTTCAGCTTGTCCTTGAAGGGGGCAAAGGGCGGTGCGTCGAGGAGGGCTGGCGGGGTCTTGGCGAAGTCATTCAGAAACTCGGAGGTCGCTCTGAACGCCGTTAGCTCTGGGTCTTTGTAGATCCACTCAGCAAGCTCCCCAGCGGTGGTGGCTTCCGCAAGGTAGTTCGCGGCGCCCGGCCAGTCTCCCGCGCGGGCCCGGTTGCAGGCACGTGTGTAGGACCCCCCCGGAGTGAGCCGCTTTGCGGATGCTGAGTCATAGCGCGCGTCATCGGTCAAGGCGTCGCGGGCGGCCCCCAGTTGGGTCTTGAGGGTCGCGCTCTCGTCGTCTTTGAGCTCGCCCAGTGCCTTAGTTAGGTGGGCGGTGAGACGCGTCTCCGTCGGTGCGCCCGCCAAACCGGTATCGCCCCCCGCGTTCCGATGGAAGATCACGGCGGCGTACCGCATCCGAGCGGCAAGCGCTGGGGCCTTGACTCGCTGCTTCTTGGCGTTGGTGCTCATCCAGCGCTGGGCGCGTCGCAGGGCAGGGCTTCGGGTCTCCTCGCGGAAGCGAGCCATCCACCAGCTGTACTGCGCGTGCACATTGCCAGCGTCTGCGTCGGCAGCTTGTCGGAGCAGGGCCACCGCCTTCTCTTTGGACATCCCGGCCTGGCCTGCTGGTCGCAAGTAGGCCTGAGCTCCGACGTACTGAAGGCCCACCGAGCGCCAACTTGTCGCACCCGCCAGTCCCTTGCGCAACCCTTCGTCGTACTTGGAGAGCGTGACGAGGACAAAGGCCGCCACCATGGCGTGCGGGTCGACCGGGGTGCCCTCGCCGGTGGTCGCCGGGATCTCTGCCGCGGCCACTGAGCGACCATGTCGAGTCATGATGACGTGGTGCGCTCCGGCCTCGTTGCGATCGACGAGGACCCGCCAGGGCGTGACCGCCAGCAGGTCTTGAATGACCGCCACCAACTTGGTGGACCAGGTCTTGAGGCTGGTGGTGATGTCTGAGCCGTTGAGCTTCGTGACATCTGCGCCGAGCGGGATCTCGACACCGCGCGGGGCAGCGGCGCCAAGGTTCATGAGGTGAGTGACTATCGCGGTGGCGCCGGCCTTCGCAGCCTCGCCACTGGCCTGCATGTCGATGCTCACTCGGCTGCGGTGGTAGAGCAGCGACCAGATGGAGTAGATGCTCAGCCCGAGCAGTGCGAGCCAGCCAAAGAGCCCGACACCTTCGAGAGAGTCCCACGTGGCGGGCATGTAGGCGACCAGGGCAATCGCAGTTGCGACCGTGAGGAATCCCGACCCAATCCTGACGAATCGAGCCGTCGTGGGGACACTGGAGAGTGGCGCCAGCAAGAGCAGGCGAGCTGCGAGCAGGATCCCCGCCACCACCCCTAGCGCGGCCAACGTGCGCTGACCGAGCCCCTTCCCCGGGGCACTCAGCCACTTGGTCCACGACTTGAAGTTGGCATCCAAGCGCTCCGTCCAGGTGGGTGGCTTCGGGTGGAGCTCCGCATCAGCCTGGTCGACCATGGCCTCAGCGGCAGCGAGATCGGCATCCAGGTCGAGGGCCGCCTCCGCGAAGGCTTTCACCGCCGCCCAATTGGGGGACGAAGCGGCCGCTGCGTCCTCGGCCAACCGGAGCTGGGCTCGGGCCTTGACCAGTTGAACTCGCGCAGCCGTCGCCTGCGATCGGCAGGCGGCTCGCGCGCGCTTGTTCAAGCGAAGCTCGTCGATGAGTTCGATGGCTGCCGTCGGCTCGCCCGCCTCCAGCACTGCTCGCGCGCGAGCGCATCCAGCAGGGCCAGTGGCCGAGGCAGGCGGAGTGATGAGGCCGACGCTGAGCCCTATCCACAGGAGAGCGCCGAGGGGAGCGAGTAGTCGGCCTCGCGGGGTCACGGACATGGAGAACCTCCAGGTCGGCCCCCCGGCTGACTAGACCAGTGTGGCAGGTGCGGGGGGCGGGGGGAAGGAGATTGTGGAAATCGCGCATTGGGGTGGATCGGTGCCACAGGGTGGCTCAAATCCACCCCACAAGGGTGGGAGGGGCCGCTTACGCTGGGTGGAGGCTCGGGAGAGGGGGAGCATGCGGCGTCGGCGGCGGATGTTCGTTGGGGCGGCGGCGCTGTGTGCGTTGGTCGCGCTGTCCGCCTGCGGCCAGGAGGGTATGACGCGTGCGAGCGGCCGCGGGGAGAGCCCAGCCGCGACCCCCACTCAGGCAGAGCCCACCCCGACAGAGCCCACCGCCGCGACCCCCACCCCGGCGAC
>JBAQXA010000203.1:0-3372 GCA_049299195.1 Nocardioides sp. | reverse complement strand
ACCCTGATAGGCGATCCGCTGACCCGCTGGGCCCTGAGTGTTCACCGGGTGAGTCTCCCACGCTGGGCGGCCCCGACGACGCGGCCACCCGGTGGCTGAGCCAGTCGCGCATTAGGGCGCACGTGTCCGGCACCCAGCCGGCCGGCGCTTCACCGTCTGGCCTCGCGTTCGGCACGGGGCTCGGCCCCGCGTCTGGCCCGGCGTCTGCCGCGGCCAGTTGGCGCAACACATCGGCCGGGTCCATCCAATCGCCCCACGCGACCTCTTCGGGCTGCCAGCGGATCGGTCCGTCCCAGACGACCTCGAAGCGGAAGGCGCGGTAGTCGGTGTGGGCGTCGGCGTAGTCGGCCTCGCCGAGCGGGGTGAGCGGTGCCCCGACGATGCCGAGCTCCTCGGCCAGCTCACGCGCGGCCGCGGCTGCGGGATCTTCGCCAGCACCCAGGACGCCGCCGCACGCGAAGTCGTGGAGTCCGGGGAAGACGTCCTTGGTCTCGGTGCGCCGGTGGACGTAGATGCGACCGTTGGGGTGGACGACGCCGACCACGGTCGCGGCATGGCGCAGGTTGTGCGCCCGCATCTGCGACCGCGAGGCGCTGCCGCACTCGCGCCCGGCAGCGTCATACAGCGCGATCAGTTCATCCACTCGACGACGGTAACGCCTCGGTGCTGCTGATCGGGGCGACGCCCTTGCCGCGCGGGACACGCACGAGGAGCCGGCCGTGGATGCACTCCATGCGCAGCTCGCGTCCCGAGCCGATCGAATCGCCGTCGAGCTGGCGCGGGGTGTCCACCGAGGCGCGCACCACCACCGAGCCGCCCGTCATCCGGTCGAGGCTCTCGTCGGTATGCCGCGCGCGGGCCAGGATGCGGGCCGCCAGCGGCACCCAGGAGAAGAAGGTGCGGGGGTGGATCAGCACCACGTCGAGGCGACCGTCGTCGATCGCGGCGTCGGGCAGCAGTGGCAGGCCCGCTTGGAGGAAGCCGACGTTGCCGACGACGACGGTGCGCGCGCGGTGGGGGGTGAACTCGCCGCCGTCGAGGGAGATCTCCAGCTTTACCGCGGGGCTCATCATCGACTTGATGCCGGAGAAGACGTAGGCGATCCAACCGACCTTCTTTTTGATGTCTTCGTTGACGCCCTCCATGATCGCGGCGTCCATGCCCATGCCGGCCATCACGAGGAAGTGGGTGTCGTCGAGGCCGTCGCCGGTCACCGAGACGAGGTCGATCGCCTTGTCCTGCCCGCTGAGCGCCACCTCCAGGGCGGAGCGCAGATAGAGCGGGATGGCGAGGTTGCGGGCCAGCAGGTTGCCGGTGCCCGCGGGGATGATCCCAACCGGGATGCCAGTGCCGGCGAGCTCCGCGCACACCTCGCGCACGGTGCCGTCGCCGCCGCACACGATCACCAGATCGGCGCCGTCGGCCGCGGCCTGGGCGGCCATGCCTCCGCCCGGGTCCTCGACGGTGGTGTAGTGCCAGCGCGGATGGCGCCACCCCGCGTCGGCGGCCATCGAGGAGACCGTCGTGCGGAAGGCGCTGGGGTCTTCGATCTTGATCGGGTTGAGGATGACGGCCAGCTGCCGGCGGGTCGGCACCGAGTCCACGACGGGCGCGGCGGTCGGGCCGTGCACGCGGGGGATCGGGTCATAAACCACCAACCCGGCGAACATGACCGTCAGCCCCAGCAGCGCCCCGGCGAGCACGTCGGAGGGGTAGTGCCGTCCGAGCAGCAGGCGATCGGCGATCACGACGAGCGCAAGCAGGGTGGCCGCGGCATACGCCAGGCGCCGGAGGGCCGAGCGGCGCAAAAACATCACCGCGAGCATGATCAGGATGCCCGCGAAGGCCGTGATGGCCGAGGCGTGACCGGACGGGAAGGAGCGGGACTCGAGCAGGCCGATTGGGTCCTGCCACTCCGGTCGCGCGCGGCCGACCGTGACCTTGACAAGCGTGGTGAGCAGGGAGGTGCTGAGCATCACGCCGACCACATAGGCGGCGGTCCGGCGGTGCTTGCGCCACAGCAGCATCGCCGCCAGCGCGAGGGTGTAGGCCGTCATCGCGGCCGTGCCGAACAGCGTCTCGACCCAGCGCAACCCGGTGACCAGCATCGGGTAGCCGTCGGCCCAGTCTTCGGCGGCTCGGGCCCATCGGTCGACCGGCCCCAACGAGCTGCGGTCATAGACCGAGACGAGGGCAGCGAGCAGGAGGAAGGCCGCCAGGAAGCCGATCGCCCAGGTCAGCTTGTAGGCACGGGGGCGCTCGATCACCCGGTCAGTATGCCGCGCCGAGACGCGTGGGCGGGCACCGGCGACGGCGCGAAATGCATCACGGCCGGGCCCAGTCGAGGTTGTCGATCGGACCCGGCCGCGCAACCGGGGGGAATGGTTGATTGGTTTCGCCACATGACGCCTGCCCGAGCCAGGCGCCTGCGGCTGGATTCAGTTGTGTGCCGGTTTCCGGCCGGCAGAGCCACTGTCGACGGCGCGCGCAAAGGCGGCGCAAAGGCGCCGGGGGAGCGTGAGCGGCGGGTCCCCGGGAGGTGCCGGGGAGTGTGAGCGGGTCAGCCGCGGATGCGCTCGCTGCCCGGGTCGTATGCCGGCCGCAACGAGCCGTGGGCGGCATACCGCTGGCAGGCCACCTCGATCTCGTAGTCGCCGGTGAACCAATCGCGGGGAGTGCCCACCGGTGCGCTGACATAGCCCAGACCGACGGCCCCACCCAGCGAATGGCCGTAGCCGGCGGACACGATGTGGCCGACGAGCTCACCGTCGCGCCAGACCGGTTCGTCGTGGAGGAGCAGCGGCTCGGGGTCGGCGAGGACGAACTGCACGAGGCGTCGCTCCACGCCGGCGGCGCGCTGAGCGGCGAGCGCGGCCTTCCCGCGGAACTCCTTGCCCCAGTCCACGCAGAAGCCGAGCCCGGCTTCGAGCGGGGTGTCCCCGGCGGTGATGTCGTGGCCCCACGATCGATAGGCCTTCTCCAGGCGCAACGAGTTGAGCGCGTAGTAGCCGCACGGGCGGGCGCCGGCCTCGCGCACGGTGTCCCACACGTGTTCGGCCAGCTCCCAGGGCACGAGCAATTCCCAGCCGAGCTCGCCCACATAGGTGATCCGCGTGGCGCGGACGAACCCGAGGCCGAGGTCGATCTCCCGGGACTCACCGAAGGGGAACGCCGCATCGGAGAGGTCGGCGTCGGTCAGCCCGGCGAGGAGGTCACGCGATCGCGGCCCCATGACCGAGACGAGCGCGAGCGTTCCGGTGACGTCGGTGACGCTCGCCCAGGCGGCGGGGTTGGCGGCCGATTGGGCCGCGGCCGCGGTGCGCAGCCAGGCCAGATCGCGCGTGGCGCAGGCGGGCGCGGTCAGCACGAGGA
>JBAQXA010000202.1:0-3391 GCA_049299195.1 Nocardioides sp. | reverse complement strand
CGCGATCGCGCTGCAAGTCCTCCACGCCGGGCGCTACGGCTATCACCCGCTCAGCGTCAGCGCCTCCGCCAAGAAGTCGCCGATCACCCCGTTCACCCCTCGCGCCCTCTCGACCAAGGGCGCCGATGCCACCGCCTCGGCCTTCGCTGCCACCGCGGGCCTCGCCGTCAAGGCCGGCTACGACGCGCTGGAGATCATGGGCAGCGAGGGCTACCTGATCAACCAGTTCCTCGCGGCCCGCACCAACGACCGAACCGACGCATGGGGCGGCTCGGCGCAAGCCCGGATGCGGTTCCCGGTCGAGGTGGTGCGCCGAAGCCGTGAGGTCGTCGGAGCCGACTTCCCCCTCATCTATCGCATCTCACTGCTCGACCTCGTCGAAGGCGGTCAGACCTGGCCCGAGATCGAGGAGCTCGCCCACCAGCTCGTGGAGGCCGGTGTCACGGCCTTCAACACCGGCATCGGCTGGCACGAAGCCCGGGTCCCGACGATCATCACGCAGGTCCCCCGCGGCGCCTGGCGCGCGGCCACCGCCCGCCTCAAGCACGCGGTCGACATCCCGGTCTGTGCCTCCAACCGGATCAACACCCCCGACCTCGCCGAGGAGATCCTCGCCAGCGGCGACGCCGACCTGATCTCGATGGCGCGACCCCTCCTGGCGGATCCGGAGTTCTTCAACAAGGCGGCTGCCGGGCGAGCCGACGAGATCAACACGTGCATCGCGTGCAACCAGGCCTGCCTCGACCACGTCTTCGCCAACCAGCGCGCCTCGTGTCTGGTCAACCCGCGGGCCTGTCGCGAGACCGAGCTCGTCGTGGTGCCGGTGCCGGTCCTGCGCGGCGACCTGGAGCCGGAGGGGGCAACACAGCCGACAGGGTCGCCAGGATCAGCCGGGTCGCCCCGACCCACCGTCGCGGTGGTGGGCGCTGGACCGGCCGGGCTCGCCGCCGCCGTGACCGCCGCCGAGCGAGGCTTCGCCGTCACGCTGTTCGAGGCCGACGACACCTTGGGCGGCCAGTTCCGACTGGCGATGGCGGTCCCCGGCAAGGAGGAGTTCGCCGAGACCCTGCGCTACTTCACCCGGCGACTGGAGGTCCTCGGCGTCGACGTCCGGCTCGGCGTCTTCGCCGACCCCCAGGCGCTCACCGGCTACGACCAGGTGATCGTCGCCACCGGCGTGCGGCCGCGCTCTCCCGAGATCCCGGGGCTGGACCATCCCTCGGTGCTGACCTACCCCGAGGTGCTCAGCGGCGCATGCGTCCCCGGCCAGCGGGTCGCGGTGATCGGTGCCGGCGGCATCGGTGTCGACGTCAGCGTCTTCCTCACCCATGAGACCGAGTCCCTGGAGCAGTGGCTCGCCCACTGGGGCGTCGGCGACCCCGCCCTGCCCGGCGGTCTGACCGAGAAGGCGCCGCGCCACCCGGCCCGGGAGGTGACGCTGCTCCAGCGCAAGACCACGCCGATCGGCGCCGGTTTGGGCAAGACCTCGGGCTGGGCACACCGCAGCGTGCTGAAGGACTCCGGAGTGCGGCTCGTCAGCGGCGTGACCTACGACCAGATCGACGACGCCGGGCTGCACATCACCGTGGAGGGCGCCTCACGAGTCCTCGCGGTCGACCACGTCGTCGTCTGCGCCGGACAGGAGTCCGTCCGCGGGCTGTATGACGCTCTGCTGGCCGCCGACTTCCCGTCCGAGCGGGCCCACCTCATCGGCGGAGCCGACGTGGCCGCGGAGCTCGATGCCAAGCGGGCCATCGACCAAGGCACGCGGGTCGCGCTGGCCCTGACCGCCCTGCCCGCCCTGGCACCCCACTAGGGCCGGCCGGGCCGCACCAACTTGTAGCCGGCGCCCCGGATCGTCACTAGCGCATCGGCGCCAACCTTGGCGCGCACGCGCTGCACGTTGACATCCACCACCCGCGGATCGATCCACTCCGACTCACCCCAAGCGAGCGTCAGAAGCTGCTGGCGGCTCAGCACCATGCCGGGGTGCGCCATAAAGGCAGCCAGCAGACGAAACTCGGTGACGGTGACCGCAACCGGCTCGCCGGCGACCTCCACGGTCATGCCGAGGGGGTCCAGCGCGATCTCGCCCACCTTCACGATCGCCGAGGCCGGCTCTGGCGCCGTAACCGAGCGGCGCCGCAGCACCGCCTCAAGTCGAGCGGCCAACACGTCGCCGTCGAAGGGCTTCATGACGTAGTCGTCGGCGCCGGAGCGGAGCCCCTGGACTTCGTCATGGGGCAGGTCCCGAGCGGTCAGCATCACGATGGGGATCTCGCTGAACTCACGCACCTTTGTGGTCAGTCGGATGCCATCGAGGCCCGGCAACATCACATCGAGCACCGCCAGGTCGAACTCTTCGTTGCGCAGCCGGTCGAGGGCCTCCAGCCCATCGCCGGCAACGCTGACTTCGAAGCCACGCTGCTCCAGCACTAGGCGCGTGGTGAGCTGCAGGTCGAGGTCGTCCTCGACCAGGAGCAAGTGCGCGCGGGCAGCCACCCGCGGAGCATGCCAAGTCCCGGCTCCCCTGTCCATGTACCCCCTGTCCACGTACTCCCCGCCCACGTGCCCCCTGTCCATGGCCCGCTCACCCCTCCTGGGCCGCGGTCGCCCCCGCCGGCGTGAACGAGACGCGGACCCGGCCACCGCCTGCCGGGTTGTTCGACAACTCGATACGCGCACCCATCGCGCGCGCCTGGGCGAAGCAGATCGCCAGGCCCAGCCCGCTGCCCGGAGCGCCGGAGTGACGACGGAAGCGCCGGGGTTCCCCGTCGAGGAGCGGCGCCGGAAACCCTGCCCCGTCGTCTTCGACGAGCAGGCTGGCCCCCTCGACCCGCAGCCGCGGCTCGGACCGGGCGTGCTTGCGGGCGTTGTCCACGAGATTCGCGACGATCCGATCGACCCGCCGCGGTTCGGCCATCACCAGCTCCTCCGAGTCACCGGTCGCGCCGGGGACCAGATCGAGGAGCCGAGCGGGAGCGAGATGGGTGGGTTCGGCACCCGAGTCCAGCCGCGAGATCTCCAACAGATCCTCCACCAGCGCTCGGAGCCGCGCGACCTGGCTGCGCACCAGGTCGGCCGGCAGCCCGTCACCTAGGTGTTCCGCGGCGCTCACCAAACCGGTCACCGGCGTCCGCAGTTCGTGGGCGACGTCGGCGGAGAAGGCCACCTCCGCCTGCAACCGCTCCAAGAGCGCATCGGCCATGTCGTCGACGGCCGCGGAGAGGACGGCGATTTCGTCTCTGCCGGGGTCCCGGATCCGGGTGGACGCGCCCTCGGCGATCGAGCGCGCCGTCACCGAAGCGTGCCGCAGGCGCCGCGACATCGAGACCGCGGCAATCGAGGCCAACACCAGCGCCACCGCGAGCCCGCCCAACGCCGCCAGCCC
>JBAQXA010000201.1:0-2452 GCA_049299195.1 Nocardioides sp. | reverse complement strand
CATACCTCCTGCCCCATCTGTCCCACCGAGCAGGCAAAGCTGGCGCTTAGCCCGGGAAGTTTTGCCTGCTAACCGCCAAATTCCCCGGCTGACCGGGGAATCCGACACCCCGCTACTCTCCCTCCATGGTGGAGATGGATGCGGTGTTGAAGGCGGAGGCGCCGAGGTTCGGTGGGGCTGCGGCGGCGCGGTTGGCGGGCGAGCATTTCGGGGTCAAGGCCGACGGTGCGCGCGACCTCGGCAGCGAGCGGGATCAGACCCTGCTGCTGACCGACGCCGACAGCGGGCCCGTCGCGGTGCTCAAGATCTCCAACACCGCTGAGAAGGTCGAGACCCTCGACATGGAGGCGCTCGTGGTGCGCCACATCGAGAAGACCGACCCCGACCTACCGGTCGCGCGCCCGTTCGTGACGCTGGGGTCGACCGACCGCGACGACGCGGCGTCCTACCGTGCCAGCGTTGAGGCCGAGACCGGCACCCACTGGGCTCGCCTCTACCCGATCATGCCGGGCGGGATGCGCTCGGACCCCTCGGCCCTGGACGACCGCGCGCTCGCCGCTTGGGGCGAGACCACGGCCCGGGTCGCCCGGGCGATGCGCGGCTTCTCGCACCCGAGCGCGCATCGGTCGATCCCGTGGGATCTCGCCTCGGTCCCCATGATCGCCGACATGATCCCCGACATCCGTCGCCCCGACATGAGGGCGGCGGCCGAGCGCGCCCTGGAGCGCTATCACGAGAAGCTCACCCCGGCGTGGCCGAGCCTGCGCAAGCAGGTCGTCCATGGTGACCTCAACATCGACAACGCGTTGGTCGGCGACGACGGGCTGATCACCGGCGTCATCGACTTCGGCGACATGACCTACACGGCGCTGATCACCGACCTCGCCTCGGTCGTCGACTCCCTCGTCTTGGAGCGCCCGCTCGACGACGTCTTCCGCATCGCTCGGCTCATCCTCGACGGCTATCAGCGCGTCACCCCGCTGGAGCCCGAAGAGCTGCTGCTGATCAGCGACGCCTGGGCCGCCCGAGCGGCCGCCGGCCTGGCCATCCCGAGTTGGCGTACGGCGCAGGGCCTGGGCGACCCGGAGTTCGGCGAGCGCGACCTGCTCACCCTCTATCCGATCCTGCAGCACCTCATCGACACCGGTTTCGACCGTTGCGCCGAGCTCGTCAGCGGCATCCGCACCCCTGCCGATAAGCACGACCTGATCGAACGCCGCGCGCTCGCCCTCGGTCCGGCGATGGAGGCCCTGAGCTACGACAACCCGCTCTACATCGACCGCGCCCGGGGTGTCTGGATGCATGACGTCGACGGGCAGGTCCTGCTCGACGCCTACAACAACGTGCCGTGTGTCGGCCACGCCCACCCGCGGGTCGCGGAGGCGATCGCCCGCCAGGGCCGCGTCGTCAACACCCACATGCGCTACCTCCACCCCTCCGCGATCGAACTCGCCGAGCGGCTGGTCGCCTCCTGCCCGCCAGAGCTCGACACGGTGCTGTTTTGCAACTCAGGCACCGAGGCCAACGACCTGGCGTGGCGGATCGCCTCCCAGGTCACCGGCCGCCGCGGTTTCTTGTGCACCCAGTTCGCCTACCACGGCATCTCCGAGGCCATCGCCGCCGTCTCCCCCGAGGTGCTCTATCACGGCGAGACGCCCGACCACGTCGAGCGCTGGCGCCCGGCCGATGCCTACCGCGGCGACCATCTCGACGGCGCTGAGTTCGCTGCCGCCTTGGAGCGTACGACGACCGACGGCTATCCGCCCGCCGCAGTGATCCTCGATGGCGTGATGCAGAGCGACGGCGTCTTGGTGCTCACGCCGGACTACGTCCGCGACCTGCACGCTCAGGCCACCGCGGCCGGTGCGCTCTGGATCGCCGACGAAGTGCAGGGCGGCCACGGTCGCACCGGTGAGCACATGTGGTCCTTCGAGCGGTTCGGGATCGTCCCCGACTTCGTCAGCCTCGGCAAGCCGATGGGCAACGGCCACCCTGTCGCCGCCCTCATCACCAAGCGCTCCTTGCTCCACGAGTTCGGCGACGAGACGGTGATCTTCTCCACCTTCGGCGGCAACCCCGTCTCCGCCGCCGCCGGACTCGCCGTCCTCGACGTGCTCGACGACGAGCGCGTGCTGCCTCGGGTCGTGCGCGCGGGAGAGGCGCTGCGGGCAGCCGTCCGTGAGGTCACCGCCGACACCGACTGGGTCGGTGATGTGCGGGGCATCGGCTTGGCCAACGGCATCGAGATCGTCACCGACCGCGCCTCCCGCACGCCCGATCGCGAGCGAGCGGTGGCGTTGCGCAACGCGATGAAGCGACACGGCGTGCTGGTCGGTGCCACCGGCCCGCATGTCAACGTGATCAAGATCCGGCCGCCGCTGGCCTTCACCGAGTGGGAAGTGCCGATCCTCGTGGCGGCGCTCCAGGCCTCGATCCGCGAGCTGTCCTGACC
>JBAQXA010000200.1:0-9343 GCA_049299195.1 Nocardioides sp. | reverse complement strand
CAGGCCGCACCGCAAGAAGGAACGGATCCCACCCGGGCCAGCAGCCCGCGCTGCCGCCGCGGCGCTCCGCGCCGCCCAGCAACCCGCCGAGCACGCCGTCAACGACGACGTCGTGATCGACCTCGCCAAGTACGACCGAGCAGCACAAGGAAGGAACACCCTCACATGAGCGACACCCTGAGCACCCCACCGATGACTGGCAGCCAGGCCAGCCTCTACCAGCAGTTGCGCGGCCACCTCGCCACGTTGAAGCTCACCGCCGCCGCCGAGCACCTGCCCGCGGTGCTCGCCCGAGCAGAAGCCGAACAGTGGTCGATGACCGCAACGCTGGAGCACCTGCTGGGCCGGGAAGTCGAAGCGACCGAAGCCCGCAAGCTCGCAGGCCGGCTCCGGTTCGCCTCCCTGCCGACACCGGCGACGCTGACCGACTTCGACTTCGACGCCGCCCCCGGCATCGACCGCAAGCTGGTCGACGAGCTCGCCACCTGCCGCTACCTGGAGTCCGCCACCAACGTGCTCCTCATCGGCCCACCCGGCGTCGGGAAGACCCACCTCGCGGTCGGACTCGGCCGAGCCGCAGCTGAGGCCGGCTACCGGACCTACTTCACCACCGCAGCCGACCTCGCCGCCCGATGCCACCGCGCAGCCATCGAAGGACGCTGGGCCACGACCATGCGGTTCTTCGCCGGACCCACGCTCCTTGTCATCGACGAACTGGGCTACCTGCCGCTGCCCGGCGAAGCCGCCTCCGCGCTGTTCCAAGTGGTATCCCAGCGCTACCTCAAGACCAGCATCGTCCTCACCACCAACCGCGGCGTCGCGTCCTGGGGCGAGGTCCTCGGCGACACCACCGTCGCCGCCGCCATGCTCGACCGACTCCTGCACCGCTCCGTCGTCCTCAACCTCGACGGCGACTCCTACCGGCTACGCGACCACCACGCCAAGAACGAAGCACTCCGAGCCACCGCGACCGGCACCCGCCGACCGCTACAGTGACCCCCGCCCAAGGTGGGGACTTTCAATGAGCATCACTGGGGAATTTCGGCGAGCGCCATCATTGGCTTGACTTGCGTCCGAACAGTCCCATTGGTCCTTCTTCCTTCCGCGTCCGGCTCGTGCGGCTCCCGGCAGCGATCCCGAACCGGCGACTCCGAGCCTGCTATCGCATACTACGGGTACCGAGCCGGGTGTGTCCGAGGGGTTTGTGTTGCATCGCGGTCGCCCAAGCAACGATCTCTTGACCTGCGAGGACTCCCGTCGCGCGAGTCAACGGGCACCCGGCCGGGACAACCTTCGTTCGTGCAAGGTCACTATGCCTCGGAATCAGTGCCGCCGAAGCTGCACGGAGCATTGGCACGTCTGTGTTGGTGTCGCCTGCGGCGATGAATCCGTCCAGGCTCAGCTCGTCGGCGATCCGTCGGACGGCCTTGCCCTTGCTGAGTTCGGCGGGCAACAGGTAGACCTTGCGGCCCTGATCCGAGACCTGCCACCCGACTCCAGCGGCGTAGTCAGCAAGCTCAACGGCCCAACCACGAGGAACGGCGTCGGTGTCTACGACGGCGCAACAGAACAGTTCCTCGACCGTGCGGAGGTTGATGGAGAATCGTGGATCAGCGACCGCTTGCAAGTGCGCGAAGACGACATTGAGGGGCGTTGACCCGTCGAGCCGCGAGGCCGTCTCCTTGCGGTAGTCCTCGTCAAGCTCACCGTCGCGCAGCAAGAGACCGCCGTTGGCGACCAGGGCCAGCCCTGGCACTGGACCGGGCAGACGGACCCGCCGATACTGCTCCACGCTCCGGGTCGTCACTGGCACGAGAGCGTCGTCTTGCAGGAGCCGGCCGATGCCCTTCGCTGCGACCTCGGTGACGAACGATGCGGGCTGACCTCGGTATATCTCGACGCAGACCAACGGCAACTCCTCGTGGTCTGGTTCTCGGAGACCGAGAGCATCAGTGGAGTAGATCAAGGTTCGATCCAAGTCCGCGAAGAAGACGGTCATTGCTCGCCGCCGTCGGTAGGTCGGATCAAGCCAATGCAGGAGAAGGCGAGGTCTGGCCGCACGATGGTGTCCACGCCCCTCTCTCTGGCCAAGTGGAGGATGTGCGCAAGGTCGGCCACACGGTCCGGTCTTACAAGCACCTTCCATGGCTGGCGCCGTAGCAGGACTCGGGTTGTCTCTCCCACCCCAGGCTTCACCAGGTTCAGGTTGGCGATCCCGAACTCCGCAGCGACCGACTCGACGGCCCGCCAGCCCCGCCAGTCGGGTGGCTCGGTCCGAGACGTGACCTGGGACGTGGTGGCTGCGGGCAGGGCTGGGAAATGCGCCACGACCCGCTCGATCAGTGCGCTGCTGACATCGCTTGATGCCAGGTCACGATAGAACTTCGCTCCGTGGAACTGGTCTGCGCCGATGAACCTCGGGTTGAGGACCGTCCGTGAGACAAGGCCGGAGACGGTGCTGTTCAGGCAGGCAGACGGGATCAGGAAGTCGTCCCGCGTACCGAACACCGACGCACAATGGCCGGGGTCAGCAAGCACCGCCAGCGTGTCGTCGAATGACACACCGAGCGCCGCGTTCGCAGCCAACACCGCCTGAGTCAGCTCCTTGGTGATCGCGCCCTTTCCAGTCCAGCCGTCAACGAAGATCACGTCTCGCGGGTCGTGCTGCGTGGAGATGTAGCTCAGCGCAACCTGGTCGATGCCGCGATCCCTGACAATGGAGATTGAGTAGTGGGACCAGTCCAAGCCGTGAACGTCTTGCGCCCATCGTCGCAGCATCACTCCAATCGGAGTGCCCGCGCGGGCCAACGACGCTAGCACAGCGCGCGTGCCACGAATCTCAAGGATCTGTTCGCCAACTGTCGCTATAGCCTGCGCCACTCGCGCCGAGGATGCGGCGAGTGCCGCACCGAACAAGTCCAGGTAGGCGGCATCCGGCTGATACTCAATCGGGAGGCTCTCCGCGTAGTGGCCTCCGCCCTGCATGGCGAGTTCCCGCTCCAGTGTCGGAGCCTCCAAGGCGACCTCAGAGAGGTCAGTTACTAGCCATGCGACGTCGTTCGTGGCGTAGGAACCGAACTCCGGTCCTCGCAACGGCGCTGGAGGCCGGAAGGTCCGAACGACAACGACCAACACGAAGGGGGCGAGCGCTGCGAGTTCCTGGAGCAGGGCATCCATGGAGGGCGTCTCGTAGTCCTCGTCGACAACGAGGACGATCTGGTCCTGCGCACCAGGCGCGATGTTGTAGGCAAACCGGCTACCTGCCGAACCCACTTCGTGTGCGGGGAAGGTAATTCCGTGTCGTAGTGGATATCCGGGCTCGTCGAGCACGACGGCCGGCGAGCGGGTCGTCGTAGAGAAGACAACGCTCCCGGGCAAGTCCATTGCGATACGGAAAGGTGCGTGCATCAACTCCTCGACGCCGAGGACGTGAGTTCTCCCGTGCGGGTGTGGTAGTGCCGCTGCAACCAGGCGTGCGGTCGCGGTGACCGCCTTCTCGAAGGCCGGTCGATCCGGGTCGACGCCGTGGCGGGCGCTCTCACGGACCCCGGCTGGCCACGGTGCCTTGATCCTCAGAATCTGGCCGTCGGCTGCTCGCTTGGTGATCTCGTCGCCGGGATGCGTGGTTGGGGGCACGATCCCTTCTGGCACAGAGATGCTCCCCTCGGCAAGTGAGACGCGGATGACTTCCACTCCAAGACGGTGGGCGAACGCAGCTACCTGAAGTCGATGTGTCTCGTTGCTCATGTCGATGAGAGAGGCGACTACGTATCGCTTCCGTGGCGACAATCGGTGCAGGGCTTCGATCGTTCCGAGTGCAGTCCGCGCTGTCGACACCTCGTCATCGACAAGCACCACGACATCGCCGCGATCCATGAACGCTGCTGGCCAGGGTTGGAGCGCATGGGACGGTGCGTGGGAGTGCGCTTCGCTAAAGGTCGACCATGTGGCTGCACCGTTGTCGAACCGACGAGTTGAGTGGATGTACGGAGCGCTGAGGTGGTCGGCTACTAGCTGTCCCAGAAGGGTTGCGGTCTCGGCGAACCCGACGACGAGGGCGGACTGACCGGCGACTTTCTCAGCCACAAGCGTGCCGAGGCGGACGCCCGCTGCATGAACTACACGAGGATCTGCGGGGATGTGCTTGCCGAGCACATTTGACACCAGGAGCTGTGCACGTTTCGGGTTGCGCCGAATTCCGACGCCAACGAGATCCTCGACTCGCTCGTTGCCTGCATCGGAACTGGTGTGTATGACGATGCCGGCATTCCGCTCGGCCCAGCGGCCGTTCCAGACGGTCTGCACTACCTGGCCCTACGCCCCGAGCAGGTCGTCGCCGGCCTGAAGGAACTCAACGAATGTGACGTCGGGAGCTGCTACGCCGAACACCTCCGCACGAAGCAGAGTTCGCTGCGCCCAAGCCGCGTGCGGCTTTCCTTCGTTCATCTTGTTTCCGAATGAGGAAGCACTGACGCCACCGCTCCCGAGTCCTTCGATGACGTCTACGGCATCCTTGTATTCCTCGAAGGAAACGACGGAGAGAGCGTGAATCGGCAAGACGTGACTGGGGTGAATGACTGTCTTGCCGGTCAATCCGTTCGCGCGATCAAGGACGGCCTCACGTATGAGACCGTCAAGGTCGCGGGTGAGCAGCGACTGCCGGAGTTGAGAGGCATGGCGCATCTCGAACGGCGTCTGGCGCAACTGAGGCTTGAAGAGCCGGTCGCTTGCGGCGAAGTATTCCCAGACCGGACCGGTGACGACGTGGCCATCGTCCAGGCGACCGAGAACGTTCACAACGTCTGCAAGAGCGTGCGCCAGCAGTGGGATCTCGTAAACAGTGATGTCCCTGGCTCGCCGTAGACCGTAGACCGCCAAGAGGTCGGTCGCACCGAGCCGAACAGCAAGGACGTGATCACTGAACTCTTGCAGGAGGTCCCTGGTCCGAAGCAGGCTGGACTGCCTCGTCTCCAAGTGCAGTACGGCCGCAGACTCCAAGACCGGCATGGAAAGGTAGCGGCTGGATGTCTCTGTGCCGATGCGCCGAACCTCATCGAGGTATTCCCGTCCAGTCTCGGGCGAAAACTTCGGGAGCACAAAGCCGCTGACGAGTGCCGAAGCGTCTCCCGCGTCCTCGACTACCCGCGCAATCTGGGAGGCTTCCCGAACCCTGATGAAGACGAGAGGCAGGGCGCACGACCGGCTCGTGACCACAGCCGCGAGATCGCGGAGCTGGGACACGAGGTTGCGTTCGGCGTCACGGATCGCAGCGTCCGGGATCGCGTCTTCGAGACATAGCACAGCACTGACTACCCCGCGACCGGCGAGAGTCTGAAGGTCGTGTGCGATCGTGGGGCGCGTAGCGGGCATGTAGAGAGTTGCCCCCAGCGCGACAGCGAGTCGTTCTAACTCTCCTTGTCTAGGGAAGTCGAGCGGCGCCTGGTGGAAGAGACGTGCTTCCTGCTCGGATGAGAGCCAACTGAAATGTCGGATGGAGTTGATGTTCGGCATTCGCTACCTCGTCAGCACCCCGCGCACGACCTGTGTCGCGCCGCTCCGCTTCGTCGCGCGGTACTCGAATGAGACCGAGCTGTCGGTCAGGTACCGCACCGAGATGTCGCCCGACCCTACGCAATGGCCGTTCGAGATGCGCTCGCGGAGGTCGACGCCCGAGGCGTCGCCGGACACGAACTCCAACTCGCCTCTACACGCCCCGTCGCGGAGGTCGTACGACGTGCTCCCCGTTAGCCCACCTTTATCGGCGCTGAGGGTCAAGGTCATCGGGAAATCGACCTGTGGCCCGTCGTCGAACTGAGAGACCACGCCGCTCCACGAACCGGAGAAGACATCGAACGCGACCGTGGAGGACGAATCGGACGGGCTTGCTGGGTCCGAGTCGTCGACAACCTCCTTCTTGACGCCCTGGGTGGAGGAACCCTCCTCGGCGGTGGCCGACCGATCCTTCGTGCCGTGGTCGGACCCAACCAGCAACCATCCTGCGAGCAGGATGACGAGCAACCCGACAGTTGCACTTCCCAGCAGGAGCGGTGCCCTCGGTCCCCGACGGGGGGTCGAGGATTGTAAGGCCGGTCGACCAACTGGTGCAGGAGGCGGCGCGGTCAGGGAGGACGGGGCCTCGGCCCGGCGCTTATCGAGGCTGACCCGTGGGGCGTCGCTGCTGCGTGAGTTGGCGTTGTCAGCCATGGCGCACCGGCCGACGAGCATGCGTCATCCTCATGCTCCAATCCTATTGGCGCGAGCCGAGGAGCGGATGCATTATGTAGGGTTTGATGCGGTTGGCGAGCCGCGACTAGTAGGGTGATCCATGTAACTGTCGGTGGGGGCGGTTGGCTGCGCACCTGTCCCATGCTCGTTTGGTAAGGAACCTCATGTCTGTCTCGTTGTCCAAGGGTGGAAGCGTCAGTCTGACCAAGGCGGCCCCGGGCCTCACCAAGGTCTTCGTTGGCCTCGGCTGGGACGCCCGCACCACCAGCGGTGCTGACTTCGACCTCGATGCTGTCGCGCTCATCCTGGGCAACAACGGCAAGGTCTTGAACGACCAGCACTTCATCTTCTTCAACAACCTCAAGTCGCCGGACGGCGCGGTCGAGCACACCGGCGACAACCTCACCGGCGAGGGCGAAGGCGATGACGAGGTGATCAACGTCAACCTCGCGGGTCTCTCTCCGGCTGTCGAGCGGGTCGTGGTGGCGGTCTCCATATACGACGCTGTGGCGCTCCAGCTCACCTTCGGCCAAGTGGAGAACGCCTTCATTCGTGTCGTCAACGCGGACAACAACACCGAGCTGGCCCGTTACGACCTCTCCGAGGATGCCTCAGTAGCGACCGCCATGGTGTTCGGCGAACTCCACAAGGTCGGAAACGAGTGGAACTTCCGTGCCATTGGCCAGGATTACGCCTCTGGCCTGGGCGGTATCGCCGCCGAATTCGGCGTCAACGTGTGACCTAGGGGTCGCCGGGACAATAGACAAGGAACACCTCGCTTGCTTAGTACCTTCAAGTGGCCGCTGGCGGTCACAGCGGTCGCCTTGATAGGTGCATTCGTTCTGGGTGGCCCTGCTGCCTTCGCGCTCGTCGCCATCTTGTGCGTGCTAGAGATCTCGCTGTCGTTCGACAACGCCGTGGTCAACGCGACCATCTTGGAGCGGATGAGTGCTGCTTGGCAGCGCATCTTCCTGACGATCGGCATCCTGATCGCCGTCTTCGGTATGCGACTCGTGTTTCCGCTTCTCATCGTGGGCATCACAGCAAGCCTGAACCCTGTGGAAGCGGTCCGCCTAGCGCTCGAAGGCGGTTCCGTGGAGACGCCCGGCACGTACGCCCACCTCTTGCACGATGCCCACCCGGCCATCGCAGCGTTCGGCGGGATGTTCCTCGGAATGCTCTTCCTCGACTTCATCTTCGAGGACCGTGAGATCGCTTGGCTGGCATGGCTGGAGCGCCCGCTGGCGAGGATCGGCAAACTCGACCAGTTGTCTGTCGTGGTTGCGATGGCGGCCCTCGTTGTCGTAGCGGAGACCCTAGCGAAGGACCCTGCGACCGTTCTCGTCTCGGGTACCCTCGGTGTCATTACGTACGTCCTGGTGGGAGGGCTCGGAGACCTGTTCGAGGAGGCAGGCGAGCACGAGGAAGAAAGCGACGGTCCGAATGAGGTCCAGCTCGCAACAGGCAAGGCGGGCTTCTTCCTGTTCCTCTACCTGGAGGTGATCGACGCTTCGTTCTCCTTCGACGGTGTCATCGGTGCGTTCGCCATCACCCAGAACATCTTCATCATCGCTGTCGGTCTTGGAGTCGGCGCGATTTACATCAGGTCGCTGACGGTCTACCTGGTTCATAAGGGCACACTCAATGAGTATGTCCACTTGGAGCATGGCGCAATGTGGGCGATCGGTGCGCTTGCGACCATCCTTCTCGTCTCGATCAAGCACGAAGTGCCAGAGATCGTCACGGGCTTGGTTGGGGTCGGCTTCATTAGCGCGGCCTTCATCACGTCGATTCTTCGGAACCGGCGCGAGGAGCAAGACCCGGCGGAGCCAGCCGAGGCCGTGCCGGTTGAGGCCTGAAAACCTGTAGCTAGTGCCGCGGATCGGAAGTACTTGGACGCTTCGCGTCCCCCTGATACGCACCCCGCGTCGTTGCCGTCGCGTGCTAGACGAACCGGTATGGCGGCGCTCCGGCGCCTTGCGCTGTAGAAACCATGAGGGCGCCAAACGATCAACTACTTCCGATCCACGGCACTAGGGGGTGGCGCTCGGACTTAAGCGGGTGCACCCGCTTCGCATTGGCTGCTGGTTCGGTCAGCCTCGGAAGGTCGAGAGCGAATCCATGGTGCCGCCAAGCTCACCCGATACATGGCAAGCGGCACAGGTCACCTGGTGGACACGAGTGTCCCAGCCGTTCACCTGACCGCAGGTGCCGCATCGGAAGAAGCTGGCCGACTGGCAGTGGGGGCACGCAAACGTTGATTCAACGAAGATCCCACCCTCCAGGGCGATCGTCTCGTTGCCAGTCGGCGGAAGCGTTCCCCCAGACGTCACCGATCCCCGTGTGACGTGCCATGAAGTTCCGCGCGACTCAAGCGTCATCACGAAAGCCTCGGATGAGGATTGGCAACGAGCCCCGAGGTATCGCACTTGTGTCGTCGCCCTACGCGCTGAGCGCCCAGCGGCCTGCGCCCACGAGACTCTTAGCAGTCCGGCCCGGTGCGGCAGAGGCGAGCGGAGTAAGAACCCAGGCGCCAGCGGAGTCTCGCTTGAGAACGAGCAGAAGCGCACCAATGGCGTTGGGAGCAGGTGTCTCGCTTCTGGCGTGAACAGTCCCATCCGCTGCAACCAACTCGGCGACGAATGCGCCGTTCGCGGCCAGTGGCTTGCCGTCATACGACGACACGGCCACCACCAGACCGGCGATCGAGCCATCGACGGATGACAACTTCAACTCAACGGCGGCCGTGTCATCGGGTGAGGTGGCGGTTGGCTTGTTGACCATGCGGATGTTTCCCATGGCCCCGGTCAGGCCGCCGTAGAAGATGACGTTGCTGGGAGCGCCGTACTCGTCGTAGGCGAGGACCGAGAGGTCAGCGCGCACGGCACCATCTGTGCCTGTGTGCGTGACGCGCAGCCAGAGGGTCTGGGGTGTCTGACCCTGCTTGAGCAGCGAGACACTCTGGCCGATGGACAAGGCGATGTGCTCGCCGTCCAGGGTCGGAGTGCCGGGCGCGGTCCGTGCAACCGGGAGAAGGGCGCGTACAGGAGTGGGCGTCTCTGTGGGTGTTTCGTCTGTTGGGGTTGGGGTGGTCTGTGGTGCGGGTGCTGGGGTGGGT
>JBAQXA010000199.1:0-2071 GCA_049299195.1 Nocardioides sp. | reverse complement strand
TGGGCGATCGGGACCTACGAGTCGTTCGGCATCGCGCTGCTGGGTGTGGTCGCGCTGATGTCGGGGCGCGGCCCGCTCCCCGGCGATAAGCCCTCGCTCCGTTGGCTCCGCGCCGGCGCGGGGTTGGGCCTGATCGTCATCGCCGCGGTGGTTTCATCGGTCGCTGCGTTCGCGGCGCGAGCGCTGCTCGGGATCGCCCGGGACGGCTATGTCGACGACTTCCTAGACGCCGGCGATCCAAGCCTCGGTGCACGGATCGGCGCTGCGGTTGGCCAACTCTTCGACGTCGTGACCCTGAGGTCGGAAGGGGTCGCCTCGCTGTGGCCGGGGCTGATCTGGCTCGGGCTGGTGGTCGCCGCGCTCGCCACGGTGGTGCGCGCACGAGACGTCCTGCGCTCCCTGGCACTGCTCGCGCTGCCGCTGGTGGCGCTCTCTGGCGGGTTGGTCGTCGGCGAGGTGCCGGAGCGAGTGCTGGTCTACCTACCGATCGTGTTCTTGGCGCTCTTCGGCCTTGCCTGGCCCACCCTCCGCGCTCTGTATGCCGCTGAGCCCACCAGACTGAGCCGCGCACTGGCGGTCGCGGCCATGGGGCTGGGAGTGGCGGCCATCTTGGCTCAGGCGACCACGGTCAACCTCGTGCTCCACGCGTCGCGGATCAGCCTGAGCCACGACACCTATGTGGCCTGGCGCATCGATGAGGAGATTCGCCGCTTGGTTCCCGACCCCGAGGGGCCGGTGCCGGTCGTGATCTCACGCCATGACTGGTGGGGGCCGAGCAGCCTCGCACCGACGCGCGAACATCTCGGCATCTCGCTCTTCCACGGCGAGAGTTGGCGCGGCGTGGCCTACTTGCGCTCGCTCGGGATCGACGTCGTCGAGCCCTCGCCCGAGCAGCGGCTCGCGGTCGACACCGCGCCGGGTGCGCAACCGGCATACCCCCAAGACGGGTGGGTGCGCGTGGTGGGCGACGTGGTCGTGGTCAACCTCGGCGACCCGGGTGGCGAGGTTGAGTCGGGAGTTCCCGCCCCTCGTGAGCCGGCCAAGCAGTAGCCTGCGCGAGTGCCCGCCGTCCACCACCTGAGCGTGGTCATCCCGGTGTATCGGGGAGAGACCAGCCTGCCGGGCGTGCTCGCCGAACTGGCGGCCTACACCACGCCCACGACCACTCCGGGCGGGCGGACCTTCCAGGTCGACGAGGTGCTCCTGGTCCACGATCGCGGGCCGGACGACTCGGCCCGCGTCCTGCGTGAAGCCGCCGCGACCCATGCGTGGGTGCGCCCGCTCTGGCTCAGCCGCAACTTCGGACAGCACTCGGCGACGCTCGCCGGCTGCTCCGCCTCGGTGTCGGAGTGGGTCGTCACGATGGATGAGGACGGCCAACACGACCCGGCGGCTCTCGGCGCGATGCTGGATGTCGCGATGGCCGAGCAGGCGGATTTGGTCTATGCCAAGCCGACCAATCCCTCGCCGCACTCCTCGGCTCGGCGGGCGGCCTCCAGCGGCGCCAAGTGGCTCACCGCCACGCTCGGCGGTGGAGCGGCGACGCGTGACTTCCACAGCTTCCGCCTCCTCGTCGGCGAGATTGCGCGCAGCGTCGCGGCCTACGCCGGGCCCGGCATCTACCTCGACGTGGCGCTGCACTGGGTCGTCAACCGCGTCGCCACCTGCCCGGTGGCGATGCGCACGGGGAGTGGCCGGGAGTCCGGCTACCGCTGGCGCACCCTGCTCAGCCACTTCTGGCGGTTGGTGCTGTCCAGCGGCACCCTGCCGCTGCGCCTGGTCAGCATCGCCGGAGCCGGCTTCGCCGTGCTCGCGGTGATTACCGCGATCGGCCTGGCCGTCGCGCGGCTGGCGAGTGAGTCCTGGACGATCCCCGGCTGGACCTCGATCTTCGTCGCCCTGCTCTTCACCACCGGGCTGATCCTCTTCGGTCTGGGCGTGGTCGCCGAATATGTCGGCGTGGCGGTCAACATGGCCATGGGTCGCCCGCTCTACCTCGCCGTGCGGGACCCACTTGACGGACCGCTGGGCAAGGACCTGGGCGATGCTCCGCCCGGCTGAGCCCGTGTTG
>JBAQXA010000198.1:0-2614 GCA_049299195.1 Nocardioides sp. | reverse complement strand
GCCCGGGGCGCAGCGGCCCGAGATCGACACCGCTCGGCCGGGCGAGCACGGCGGCCAGCGTGAGCCCGGAGTCACCTTGGCGCAGCAGCAGCCGGACGATCTGCCGGGGACTGGCCGCGAGTCGCGCGCTCAGCTTCAACCGCTTGCGGAGCGGGAGCCGGGTCTTGGTTGCGAGGCGCCGGGCCAGGCCGGCGAAAATGCGCCAGTCGGCGAGACTGCCCGCCTGGGTCGACAGCACGGCAGTGGTGAAGCGCGCGGTGTTGCGCACGGCGAGGGCCGAGAAGGCCAGGTCGTAGTGGTCGCGTTCGAGGTGGCTGGTCGGCGGGAGGATCAGGTCGGCGTGCCGGGTGGTCTCGTTGAGGTAGAAGTCCACGGCGACCATGAAGTCCAGCTCCGCCAGGGCGCGTTCGAGGCCGGCGCCATCGGGTGTGGAGAGCACGGGGTTGCCGGCGATGGTGAGCAGGGCCTTGATCTGGCCCTTGCCCGGCGTCTGGATCTCTTCGGCCAGTGCGGCGACCGGGAACTCGTTGGCGGTCTCGGGCAACCCGCGCACCCGACTGTGCCACAAGCCGTGGTGGCCGGGACCGACGATCCGCCTGCCCACGATGTCGATGGCGGGAGTGGTGAACATCGCCCCGCCGGCTTGGTCGAGGTTGCCGGTGAGGGTGTTGAGCAGGGTGATCGCCCAGACCCCGAGCGTGCCGTGCTCAGTGGCCGACACCCCGAGCCGACCGTAGGCGACCGCGGCCTTGGCCGCGGCGAACTCGCGGGCCAAGCGGCATACGTCTGCGGCCGGGAGGCCGCTGGCCGCCTCGGCGCGCTCGGGAGTGAAGGGGGCGAGTGCGGCCTCGAGTTGTGCCCGGTCGACCGCGGCGTATGCCGGCCACGTCGCGACCCCTTCGGCGATCAGGGTGGCGACCATCGCCAACACCACGAAGACGTCGCTGCCCGGCCTGACGAAGTGGTGCTCGTCGGCGATTTTGGCGGTCTCGGTCCGCCGCGGGTCGAGCACCACGAGCCGGCCGCCGCGCTGCCGCAGCTCTCGCATCCGGCTCGGGAAGTCGGGGGCGGTCATCAGTGAGCCGTTGGACGCCATCGGGTTGGCGCCGATCACCAGGAAGTGGTCGGTGCGGTCGAGGTCGGGGATCGGCAGCATCAACTGGTGGCCGAACATCCAGTGCGCCACGAGTTGGTGGGGGAGTTGGTCCACGGAGCTGGCGCTGAACAGGTTCTTGGTGCCCAACGACTTCACCAGCGCCAGCCCGTGGGTGGCGAAGCCGAGGCTGTGGGCGTTGGGGTTGCCGAGATAGACCCCGACCGAGTCGCGGCCGCCGCGCGCGATTACTTCGGCCAGTCGGGAGGCGGCCAGGTCGAGGGCTTCGGGCCAGCCCAGCTCGTCCCAGGTGTCGCTCGCGCCGGTGGGATCTGCCGGGTTGCGGCGGCGCCGCAGCGGGCGTCGCAAGCGGTCGGGATCGGCATACAAGTCGGCGAGGGCGACGCCCTTGGGGCAGATGTGCCCGCGCGAGAGCGGATCGTCCTGATCCCCGCGGATGTCGGTGATCGCGCCGTCGGTCAGGGTGATCTTGAGCCCGCAGATCGCCTCACACAGGTTGCAGACGCCGTGCTTCACCTCGCTCGCCACGCCCCCATCGTGCCCCACCCGTCGCCGCACAGCCCCCGCAACTTCCCTCGGGACGCGCGCCTCCCCTCGGGGACGTGCCGACTCCCTTTGGGGACGTGCGACAAATCGAGCGCCATAGCGCTCGATTCTGCGCACGTTGCGCGGCTCTCCCTCGGGACGTGCGACGGATCGCGCGATATGGCGCTCGAGTGTGCGCACGTTGCGGCTTGCCGCCGCGCAGGCCCTCGTTGCGGGGCGGCCCACTTGTTGTGCACAGGTGGCGGGAAGGCCGGCTTCTCCACAGGCGGGCCTTCGGGCGCCGGCTCCGTGTCCCCGGTTGGGGCACCGTGCGGGGATGAGGAACAACGTGGTGGACCTGATCGGTACGACGACCCTCCCGCGAGCGCGCTTGTTTGCCCGGATCGAGTTCCTCGCGCAGCAGCAGGCCGGTGTCGTCGGGGTTCATCAGCTCTACGCCGTCGGCATGAGCGCCAGCCAGCTTCGCGCCCAACTCGCTGCCCGGCGCTGGCGGCGGGTGGAGTCGCTGGTGATCGCACTCTCCACCGGGCCACTCACCCCCGAGGGACGGCTCTGGAGCGCCGTGCTGCAGGGCGGCCCGCAGGCCTACCTCGACGGCGTGTCCGCGCTGATCGCGGCTGGTTTGAAGGGGTTCACCCACGACGTCATCCGGGTGTCTGTTCCGCAAGCGGCCCGATCCCGAGGCATGGAGGGGGCAGCCGTACGACGGACCAGCCGGCATGACGAGACGGTCGTCGTGCGCGACGGCATACCTCGCACGCTGCCGCAGGTCGCCGCGGTGCGGGGAGCCCTCTGGGCGCGCTCCAACACGCAGGCGCAACTGCTCCTGACGATGACCGTGCAGCAAGGCCTGGCCTCGCCGCAGCAGCTAGCCGAGGCGTCCTTGGCGATCCGGCGCGACAAGCGACGCAACCTCATTCACGCCGTGGTCTTCGACCTGGCTGGGGGAGTGCG
>JBAQXA010000197.1:0-2334 GCA_049299195.1 Nocardioides sp. | reverse complement strand
GATCCCGGCGCGCCCCCAGTCGGCGAGTACCGCGACTGCGGCACCGGCGAGTTCCTGCCGCGCCTGCTCCCGACCGTCGATCCACTGTCCCGGCTCTGCTCCCGGCGCCTGCCCGGCTCCCCGCGTTGTCGTTCCCTGCTCTTGCGTTGTTCCTTGTTCTTCGGTTGTTCCCTGCTCTTGCGTTGTTCCCTGTTCTTCGGTTGTTCCCTGAGCTTGTCGAAGGGTCTCGATCCACTGCGGGGCATCGGCGAAGGCCAGCACCCGGCCCGCCTCAGCTTGCCGTCCCGGCGGGATCCGGCCGCGGGTGCCGAAGACGCCGCCCGGCCACATTTTTCGTGGCTCAAGCACCTGGGCCTGGCGGCGCAGCGCGGCCGAGACCGCCCCGATCGTCTCGGTCGGCACATCCGGGTTCAATCCGGGGGTCAGGGCGGCGCGGCAGACGCTGCAGCGTCCGCAATCTGCAGCGAGCGGATCGTCGAGGGCTTGGGTGAGGAGCTTCATCAGGCAGGCTCGGCCACTGATATAGCTGCGCATGATGTCCGCCTCCCGGCGGCGGACGGCGAGCACGCTGTCGTAGTGCGGACCGTCGTACGTCCACGCTGCGCCGGTGCGCACCCAGCCATCAGGGACGCGGTCGACGGCACCGTCCACGGCGAGCTGCTTGCACATGAGTTCCACCCGGGTGCGGCGGTAGCCGGTGAGGGCTTCGAGTTGGGGGACGGTGACCGGTCCCGCGGCGTCGCCGAGCGCATCCAGCAGCCGGGTCATCCGTTTCGGGTCGGGGATGGTGGCGCTGGCGAAGTAGTCCCACACTGACTCGTCCATCGCCGAGGCGAGCAGTACGACGACGGCCGCGTCCAGCGCGCGTCCGGCACGACCGACTTGCTGGTAGTAGGAGACGGGCGACGGGGGAGCGCCGACGTGCACCACGAAGCCCAGGTCCGGTTTGTCGAAACCCATGCCGAGCGCGGACGTCGCGACCAGGGCTTTGACCCGGTTGTCGAGCAGGTCGTCCTCGAGTTGGTGGCGCTCCTCGGGCGGCAGTTTGCCGGTGTATGCGGCGACCGGATAGTCGTCGCCTTGCACTGCCCTGATCGCGGTCACCAGGCGGTCGGCGTCGGCGACGGTCAGCACGTAGACGATGCCTGAGCCAGGCAGGGCGGGTAGCTGCGCGGCCACCCAGCTGTAACGCTCAATGGGCGATAGCCCATCAATCACGTTGAGGTGCAACGACGTCCGGGCGAGCGGACCGCGCAGGACGAGTGTTGTCTCGCCGAGCTGCGTGGCGACGTCCTCGGTCACCCGCTCATTGGCGGTGGCGGTCGTGGCCAGCACCGAGGTCTGCGGGTTCAGGCGCTGCAGCACGTCAGCGACGCGGCGGTAGTCCGGCCGGAAGTCGTGGCCCCAATCGGAGATCGCGTGCGCTTCGTCGATCACCACGAGGCCGAGGTTTCCGGCGAGCGCATCGAGCACCCGTCGGCCGAAGCCCGGGTTGGCCAGACGCTCGGGGGAGACCAGCAAGACATCAAGCTGATCGGTCGCCAGTTCTTCCTCGATGATCGACCACTCGTCGATGTTCGACGAGTTGAGGGTGGCCGCGCGTAGCCCGCCGCGGGTGGCCGCCGCGACTTGGTCGCGCATCAACGACAACAGCGGCGACACGATCAGGGTGGGGCCGCCGTCAGTGGCCCGGATCAGCGCGGTGGCCGTCCAGTAGACCGCCGACTTGCCCCAGCCAGTGGCTTGCACGACCAGCGCGCGAGCCCCCGGTGTCGCCAGTGTCGCCACCGCCGTTGCCTGGTCCGGCCGCAGGGTCGCCCCCGGCCCGGCCAGCGCCCCGATCACCCGATCAGCGATCTCCCGCTGGGCGTCGTCCAGGACGGCGGTCGTACCGGGTGCTGGCTCAGGCGTCGTCATGGGACCAAACTATCGGTGCCCACCGACGGCCGCGAATGGACTGTCCACAGCCCTGTGAATAAGTCGTTGTTGACCTGGAGTGCACTCCAGCCCTTCCGTGGCTCACATGCTTGGCGAACAGCCTTCCGATGCGACGGGCATCGCCGAGAATTCCGCGAGCACCGGGCTGAGTCGCGACACTCTCCGCGCGCGACTTCGTCACCATGGCCGAGTAAGGCGCCCGCCCCATGGCTGAGCAAGGCGCCCGCCCCATGGCCGCCGCATGCGGCTCCTCGACGACCACCGGGAAGAGATCGAAGCACGCCTCGGTGAGCTCAGCGGCGGCACGTTCGGAGAGCTGGTCCGCGTTCTGCGGACGGGCTCTCGGCCGACTGGTGAGTTCGCTGGCACAGGAGAGGCCTCCGTGGTCCATTGGCC
>JBAQXA010000196.1:0-7140 GCA_049299195.1 Nocardioides sp. | reverse complement strand
CGGACATGGCGTCGATGAGGGTTGCGACCACGGCATGGGCGACGGGCCGGTCCTCGCTGCGCAGGGTCTTGGCGACCTCGGCGAGGGAAGCGCCGGCCTCGGCGATGCGCTGTCCGGCGGCCGCGCGATTGACGCTCGCCCGCAGCAGGCCCAGTTGCTCATCGCCGAGTGGCGCCGCCAACTCGACGATCCGCTGCTCGACTCGTCCGGTGCTCAAGATCAGCACGGCCAGCAGGCGATGGGCGTCGATTTCGACCAACTCGATGTGCCGCACGGTCGAGGTGGAGAGCATCGGGTACTGCACCACGGCCACCTGCCGGGTGAGCTGCGCGAGCAGCCGAACCCCCCGCTGCACCACGTCGTCGAGGTCGACAGCGCCGTCGAGGAAGGTGGAGATCGCCCGCTTCTCGGCCTGCGACATCGGCTTGAGCGTGGTGAGCCGGTCGACGAACAACCGGTAGCCCTTGTCGGTCGGCACTCGCCCGGCGCTCGTGTGAGGCTGGGTGATGAAGCCCTCGTCTTCCAGGGCGGCCATGTCGTTGCGCACGGTGGCCGGGGAGACGCCGAGGCCATGCCGCTCGACCAGCGCCTTCGATCCCACCGGCTCCTCGGTCGCGACGTAGTCCTCGACGATCGCTCGCAGCACTGCGAGCTTGCGCTCTTCGACCATGTCTCCTCCTCCCGCTGCCTGGTGCCCGACGGACCGCGACTGCTGGCACTCATGATCGTCGAGTGCCAGGGTACTAGTGATCGCGAAGGCATAGGGTCCCCCCATGGCTCCACCCCACGCGTCAACCGGCCGCACGTCGGCGGCTGGCCCTTCCAGCGGGTTCGTCGAGGTCGGCGACCGCGTCTGGGTGGCGCGCCACGAGTGGTATGACGTCAACGTCAGCGTCGTGGGCGGCTCCGACGGCTTCGTCGTGGTCGACACCCATGCCAGCGCCGCTGCAGCCCAAGCCATCGTCGACGACCTCGGCGCGTTGTTCGGCGTGGGCCATCGCAACCGCCTCCTGGCGATCGTCAACACCCACGCGCACTTCGACCATGTCTTTGGCAACGACCTGATCCACCGGGTCTGCGGCCCGGCACCGATCTATGCCCACGAGGGCGCCGCGGCGGACATCGTGACGTGGGGGGAGCGGCTCCAGCAGCATTGCCGCGCGCAGGCGCAAGCGGGCCAACCAGAGCCGCGTGGGGAGGAGTTCCTCGCCACCACCCTGCGTGGGGCGGACCGGACGTTTTCGTCGGTGGCGGTGCTGGATCTGGGTGATCGCGCCGTCGAACTGGTCCATCCCGGGCGCGGGCACACCGGAGGAGACGCAATCGTGCACATCCCCGATGCGGACGTGCTGCTCGCCGGGGACCTGATCGAGGAGTCCGCCGCGCGCAGCGCGGTGCCCGGCTTCGGAACCGACTGTTTCCCCCTCGAGTGGCCCGCGACCCTGGAGTTGGTGATCGGGCTGACGACCGGGCGGACCACGCTCGTCCCCGGACACGGCGCGCCGGTCGACCGGTCCTTCGCCGAAGCGCAACAGGGAGACCTCGCCATCGTGGCCGAAACGATCGCGCAGCTGGCACGCAGCGGCGTACCCGTGGAGGAGGCACTGGCCGCGGCGGAGTGGCCCTATCCGACGGAGGAGCTGAGCCAGGCGGTGGTGCGCGGCTACGCCCAGCTGCTGCCCGAAGGGCGCCAACTGCCCCTGGCCTAGCTACCGGCCTAGCCACTGGCCTTGCCCCGGGCCACCGGTCGGGTCACAGGTCTGGACACTCGCTTGGCGCAGATCAAGGCGGCCCGGCAGCGCGGCCGCCCATTCGTCCAAAGCTCGGCGCGCCGGATGAAACGAGTTGCAGCGGCCCCCTACGCTGGCGCGCGTGGGGGGTGATCGCTATGGCTCAGACGTGTTGGCCGGGGACTGGAAGGTTCCGCCGCGCGGCCGCGCCGTCACCATCCCCTGCGCCCTTGGCCTCGTCGTAGAAGACGTCGAGACCGAGTGGTGCGGTGAGGTCGTCGCGATGGATCGCGACCTCGGCACCTTCACCTTGGAGGACCGGCGAGCCCGGCGGCGTGCGTTCATGTTCGGCGCGGGCTACCTGCTTGAGGGTCGGCCGGTGATCCTGGCCCCGCCGATGCCGACCGCCTTCAGCCCCGCTGTGCCGGCCGCGCGGACCGCCTCGGGTTCGATCGCCGTCCCCGGCGCCAAGGCCAGGGTGGCGCGCGCCAGCCGGATCTTCGTCGAGGGCCGCCACGACGCCGAACTCGTGGAGAAGGTTTGGGGCGACGATCTGCGGATCGAGGGCGTGGTTGTCGAGTACCTCGGCGGTGTCGACGACCTGGCCGGCGAACTCGCAGACTTTGGCCCAGGCCCCGACCGCCGCGTCGGCGTCTTGGTCGACCACCTCGTGCCCGGCTCGAAGGAGCAGCGGATCGCCGACGAGGTGCGCGCCTCCGCCGTGGGCGAGCATGTGCTGATCGTCGGCCACCCCTTCATCGACATCTGGGCGGCGGTGCGACCGGCTATCTTCGGCATGACCGCCTGGCCAGACGTTCCCCGAGACGAAGACTGGAAGACCGGCATCTGCCAGCGCCTCGGCTGGCCTTCCGCAACCCAAGCCGACCGGGCGCGGGCCTGGCAGCAGATCCTCGCCCGAGTCGGGTCGTATGCCGACCTGGAGCCGGCCCTCCTCGGCCGCGTCGAGGAACTCATCGACTTCGTCACTGCCCCGTAGCTCGTCGGCCGCCTAGGCCGCCGACTCCCTAGACCGCCTTCAGGGGACGAGTTCGCGGACCACGCCGTCGGCGAGGAGTCGCCCGCGGCGGGTGAGGAAGATGCGTTCGTCGGCGGTGGTGATCAAACCGCGCTCCAAAAGGGCAGGCACGGCAGCCAACCCGGCATCGTCCACCGCGGCGGCGCTCAATCCTTCGGCGAGGCGCACCTCAAGGAGCACCCGCTCCAAACGGCGGGACGCTTCGTCGAGCTCCTCACGACCCTCCGCCGGGCTGACGCCTTGGCCGAGCCGAGCGGCATACGCGGCGGGTGGTCGGACATTCCACCACCGGGTGCCGCCGACGTGGGAGTGCGCTCCGGCCCCGATCCCCCACCAGTTGGCACCCGTCCAATAGAGCAGGTTGTGGCGACACCGGCTGGCTTCGTCGCGCGCCCAGTTGGAGAGTTCGTACCAGCTCAGTCCGGCGGCCGCGAAGCGCTCGTCGGCCAGCACGTATTTGTCGGCTTGGTCGTCATCGCTCGGCGCCGGGAGTTGACCGCTGCGCACCTTGCGAAACAGCGCGGTGCCGCGCTCGACCGTGAGGGCGTAGGCGCTGATGTGGTCCGGGCCGCACGCGAGAGCCGCCTCCACGGTCGTCTCCCAGTCAGCCAGCGACTCCCCCGGAGTGCCATAGATCAGGTCGAGGCTGACCTGCTCGAAGCCGGCCTGGCGGGCCCAGTTGACCGCCGCGGGCACCCGGAGCGGGTCATGGGTGCGATCCAACGTGGCGAGCACCCGATCGACGGCCGATTGCATGCCGAAGGAGATTCGGTTAAAGCCCGCGCCGCGGAGCTCCTCCAGATCCCACAGCGCCACGCTGTCGGGGTTGGCCTCGATCGTGATCTCGGCTCCGCTGACCAAGCCGAACTCAGCCGAAATCGCGGCAAGAATGCCGCTGAGTTCGGTCGTGCGCATGACCGTAGGAGTGCCGCCCCCGAAGAAGACCGAGGTCACCGGCCGATCGGTCTGACCGAGCACCCGGCGGGCGAGCCCTACCTCCGCGACGACCGCCTCGGCGTAGGCCGGTCGCATCGCGCCGTCGGGGTCGTTGAGCTCTGCGGGGGTGTAGGTGTTGAAGTCGCAGTAGCCGCAGCGCCGGGCGCAGAACGGGATATGCACGTAGACCCCGAACGGGCGACCAGCAGCCCGCGCCAACGCGACGGAGGAGAGCTGCCCATCGGGAGGCGCCGGATCGCCAGCTGGGGGGAGAGGCGGCACGTAAGTATCCAACCACTCCCGCCAGCGATCAGTGAGGCGGCGATGGGGTCACCCGGCATAGAAGCCGTCGATGACGGTCTTGTAGTTCTCCTCCACGACGTTGCGCTTGACCTTCATCGACGGGGTCAGCTCACCGGACTCGACGCTGAGGTCGTGATCGAGCAACTCCCACTTCTTGATGGTCTCCCACCGGTTGAGCTGGGAGTTGAGGTCATTGACGTAGCCCTGCACCATCTCGCGCACTTGGTCGGAGGCGACGATGTCGGCATACGACTTGCCGGCGAAGCCATTGTCGGCGGCCCAGGCGGTCATCGCGTCCGGATCGAGGGTCACCAAGGCGACGCAGTAGTTGCGCTCGTTGCCGAAGACCATGAACTGGCTGGCGTAGGGGCAGATCGCCTTGAACTTCGACTCGATCGCCGGCGGGGCGATGTATTTGCCGCCGGAGGTCTTGAAGAGTTCCTTGATCCGGCCGGTGATCCGCAGGTAGCCGTCCTCGTCGATGGAGCCCTTGTCGCCGGTGCGGAGCCAGCCGTCGGGGGTGAGCGTCTTGGCCGTCTCGTCGGGGAGGTTGTGATAGCCGTCCATGACGCCGGGACCCTTGATCATGATCTCGTCGCCGTCGCCCAACTTGACCTGGCTGCCGGGGAAGACCGGCCCGACGGTGCCGAACTTGTTGCGCTCCGGGTGGTTGACGAACGATCCGGCCGCGGTCTCGGTCATGCCGTAGCCCTCGAGGATCTTGATGCCTGCGGCGTTGAACCACTCGGCGATGTCCTGATTGAGCGCGGCCGCGCCGGAGATGAAGAAGCGGACGCGTCCACCGAACCGCTCCCGGACCTTGCTAAAGACCAGTCCGTCGAAGATGCCGTGCTGGACCTGCAAGAGGAAGGGCACCTTCTTGCCATCGCGGCGGTGGGCGTCGACCTTTTTGCCGACCTCGAAGGCCTTGAGGAAGATCTTCTCCTTGGCGCCACCCTCGGCGGCCTGCATGGTGACGATGCGGGCGTGGGCCTTCTCAAAGATGCGCGGCGCGGCGCCCATGAAGGTCGGCTTGACGATGCCGAGGTTTTCGATGATCTTGTCGACCCGCCCGTCGACCGCCGTGGCGAAGCCGCAGGCCATCTGGGTCGACATCAGCACCTTGCCGAAGGAGTGCGCCAACGGCAGCCAGAGGAACTGCAGGTCGTCCTCGTTCAAGATGTCTTGAGCTCGGATGGCCTCCCCTTCGTAGACCCAGGCGCGATGGGTCAGGCGCACGCCCTTGGGACGGCCGGTCGTGCCGGAGGTGTAGATGAGGGTGGCGAGTTGCTCGGGCTTGATCTTCTTGGCTTGGGCGGTGATGACGTCGGGGTGTTGTGCCAGGTAGTCCCGACCGGCCGCGGCCAGATCGTCCATCGAGATGATCCAGTCGCCATCGGTGGTGCCGTCGAAGGTGACCACGCGGAACACCCCGCCCATGGCGTCTTGATGCTCCTTCAACTTGGCGATCTGCTCGTCGTCCTCGGCGAAGATCAGACGGGTGCCGGAATCGCTGATGATGTAGGCGACGTCTTCGCTCATCGTCGAGGGGTAGACCGTCGTGGTGGCCGCACCCGCGCACATGACGGCCAGGTCTGCGAGCACCCATTCGTAGCGCGTGCCCGACGCGATGCCGACTCGCTCCTCCGGCTTGATGCCCTGGGCAATGAGCCCGGCGGCGAGCGCCGTCACGGTGTCGCCCGCCTCGCGCCAGGTCACCGAGGCCCAGTCATCACCCACGGGATAGCGGAAGGCCTCGCGGTCGGCGGACGCCTCAACCCGCGACAAGAACTGCTCGGCCACGTTGGCCGGCATCGTCTCGAGGAAGCCGGTGTCGTGATAGCGGTTCTCTGCTGCTGCGCCGGGTGTGGTCGTCACTGGGTCTCCTGGGTTGTCGCGACGTATTTGGGCAAACTTAGCCCCGAGTGATCGCTGCTTCCAGTGCGACCCGGTTCCCTTGCTCGGTAGTGCAGGCTCGGAAGTATGCCGTGAGCGTGACGCCGTGCGCGGGGCGGTGCTCGACAACCAGCGGATCGCCGGGAGCGACCACCCCTTCTTCGACTACTCGCAAGTAGGGTCCGGGGCGCCCCTCGGCGGTGAAGCGCTTGACCCAGGCCCGATTGTTGGCGCCGGAGTGGCCCATCCAGTTCTTGAAATCGTTGCAGGGGATCCGTGGGTCGGAGACTTCAAGAAGGGCTGTGCCCACTCGCCAGCGCTCCCCCACCAGCGCCTCATTGACGTCGATGCCCTGCGTGGTGAGGTTTTCGCCGAACATGCCGTCCGCGAGCGGCATACCGAGCAACTCCTGCCAGCGGTCGAGGTCCTCGCGGGCGAAGGCGTAGACCGCCTGGTCGGGGCCGCCGTGGTGGCGAAGGTCGGCCACCTGGTCGCCCTCAATGCCGAGCCGGCCAACAGCCACTGGGCCGCTGACCGAACTCTTGCGAATCGCGGTCTGGCCGATCGCCGCCCACTCTGCTGGCTCGGGGCGACCCACGTTGATCGAGCGGATCCAGGCCTTCATGGTGTCTCCTTTGGGCGGGTCAGTCGCTGTTGGCCGGTCAGTCAGGGCCGGTCAGTCGGGGTTGGCCGCGGCCAGCACATGCACCGCGTAGTCGCCTGCGGGGTCGTAGGGCTTGAGGTCGTAGCCGGCAAACCGCGATTCGACGCGCAGACCGACAGCCTCGCAGTCGGCGGCAAACTCCGCAGCCGGGTATTCGCGGGCATGCTCGAGGGAGACGAAGGTGTGGAAGCCGACGAGGATCCGGCCGTTGGGGGCAAGCAGGGCGCGCAGGCGGGCCAGCACCGTGCGCTCGGTGTCGGGGGCGCACAGGATCATGACGTTGCCGACGCACACGATGAGGTCGAAGCTGGCGTTGTGCCCGGCCGCGGTCAGCAGGTCCGCATCGAGGTCGTCCAGGCGCGAGCGCACGAGGGCGAGGCCGGGATAGGTCTCGGTGGCCTGGCGCAGCAGAGCGTCGTCAAGGTCGACCCCGACGACGTCGTGCCCGCGGGCGACCAGCGCGGCCGCCACTCGACCCATGCCGCATCCAGCGTCGAGGATGCGCGCGCTGCGCGGCGCCAAGGTGTCGGCCAGGCGCGCCTCGCCGTCAATGTCCTCGCCGGACGCCACGAGCC
>JBAQXA010000195.1:0-2259 GCA_049299195.1 Nocardioides sp. | reverse complement strand
GCTCTCGTCGGCGCGAGCGACGGCGATCTGTCGGTCGGCCAGATCATCGCCGCCCTCGCCGCGCTCACCGACGAGCCCGTCGAGGCCCTCCGCGCGGACCGCTTGCCGCGGGTGCGGGGGCTCGTCGCCGAGGGATTCGTCGAGCTGCCGCCTCGATAGTCCGACCTCCCAAGGCTGGACAGCTTGCTCGAAGGCGTTACCGTAAGCGCCTGTCGGGGTCCGAGCGGGCCTCGACGATGCATTCGCCCCGCGGACTGACCGGCTGGGGCACTCAGATCGGAGACCAGGAAAGACCGTGGCGCACAAGCTCGTCATCGTGGAGAGCCCGGCCAAGGCCCGCAGCATCGGCGGCTACCTCGGCAAGGGCTATGTCGTGGAGTCCTCGATCGGGCATATCCGCGACCTCCCGCAGAGTGCCGCGGACACCCCGGCCAAGATCAAGGACAAGCCGTGGGGCCGGCTCGCGGTCGACGTCGACAACGAGTTCCAGCCCTACTACGTCGTGCCGCGCGACAAGAAGGCCCAGATCAGCAAGCTCAAGTCGCTGCTCAAGGACGCCGACGAACTCTTCCTGGCCACCGACGAGGACCGCGAGGGTGAAGCCATCGCGTGGCACCTCCTCGATGAGCTCAAGCCCAAGGTGCCGGTCCGCCGCATGGTCTTCCACGAGATCACCAAGCCCGCGATCTTGGAGGCCGCGGCCAACCCGCGCGAGCTCGACATGGACCTCGTCGAGGCGCAAGAAGCCCGCCGCATCCTCGACCGGCTCTATGGCTACGAGGTCTCACCCGTGCTGTGGCGCAAGGTCATGTCCGGGCTCTCCGCGGGCCGGGTGCAGTCGGTGGCGACCCGCCTGGTCGTCGACCGCGAGCGCGAGCGCATGGCCTTCCGGACCGCGGCCTACTGGGATCTGTCCGGCACCTTCGACGCGGGCTCCCACCACGAGCCCCGCCTCTTCCCCGCCAAGCTCTATGCGGTCGATGACGTGCGCGTGGCTCGCGGCAGCGACTTCGGCCCCGACGGACGCCTCACCGGCGACCGGCTCCAGCTGGATAAGGCGGCGGCCGATGCCCTGGCGGCGGCCCTTCGGGACACGTCGTATGCCGTCCGCTCGGTCGAGGCGAAGCCCTACCGGCGCTCGCCCTACGCGCCGTTCCGCACCACGACCCTGCAACAAGAGGCGAGCCGCAAGCTCGGCATGAGCGCGTCTACCACGATGTCGGTGGCCCAGCGGCTCTACGAAAACGGCTTCATCACCTACATGCGTACCGACTCCACGACGCTCTCGTCGGCGGCGATCGGCGCCGCGCGCGACCAGGTCCGCGAGCTCTACGGGGCGGAGTACCTCCCCGACTCCCCGCGTGTCTACGCCAAGAAGGTCGCCAACGCCCAAGAGGCGCACGAGGCGATCCGTCCGTCGGGCGAGAGCTTCCGCACCCCCGCGCAGACGGGCCTGACCGGCGAGCAGTTCCGGCTCTATGAGCTGATCTGGATGCGCACGGTCGCCTCCCAGATGAAGGACGCCGTGGGCCAGTCGGTCTCGATCCGTCTCGGTGGCGCAGCGGCCGACGGGCGCGATGTGGTCTTTGGCGCGTCCGGGCGCGTGATCACCTTCCACGGCTTCTTGAAGGCCTACGTCGAGGGCACCGAGGGCAACAAGCGCACCGACGACGCTGAGGCGCCGCTGCCCAATCTCGCGGCCGCCGACCCGGTGAGCTGTGCCTCCCTGCACGCCGAGGGCCACGAGACCCGGCCCCCGGCCCGCTTCACCGAGGCGTCGCTGATCAAGGAGCTGGAGGATCGCAAGATCGGCCGGCCGTCGACCTACGCCTCGATCATCGGCACGATCCTCAACCGCGGCTATGTCTATAAGAAGGGCACGGCGTTGGTGCCGGCGTGGCTGGCCTTCTCGGTCACCCGCCTGCTGGAGGACCACTTCGAGCGCTTCGTCGACTACGACTTCACCGCCGGGATGGAGCGGGTCCTCGACGACATCGCCCGCGGCGCCAAGGACCGCAACTCCGAGCTCGGGGAGTTCTACTACGGCTCGGACCGCGTCGTTGGCCTCCAGCCGACCGTGGCCGGCCTGGGCGAGATCGACGCCAAGGAGATGGCGACCTTCCCGATCGGTGCGCCCGAAGACCACATCGCGCTGCGCGTGGGCAAATACGGCCCCTACCTCGAAGGCCCCGACGAGGACGGTACGCCGGGTGCCGTGCGCGCCAACGTGCCCGACGATCTGCCGCCCGACGAGCTGAC
>JBAQXA010000194.1:0-12019 GCA_049299195.1 Nocardioides sp. | reverse complement strand
CCCCCACTCTCTGCCCGCGGTTTGCCGGACGTTCCTTGATGTGTCTGGTGGGCTCGGCGATGCAGATGCCCACTTCGTGCGTCACGGTCGAGTTGTCAATGGCGTGGCAGTTGAGGGAGTCAGCCCCGAAAACGCCATGATCTTCGCCATGGCGTTGGCTCCGCTTATTGACTCAGGCGCCGCTGTTGCTGACGTTAGCGATCTTCCCACTCAGGTCTCACTCGTGGAGCTTGTCGGCGACGCCATGGCTGAGTCGGCACCGGCGGTGCTGGACCGCTGGCGACAGAACCATTCGATCAATGCCGAGTTGACTGCTAGCGCCGGGAAGAACCGGACTCCTGGCTTGAGAGCTCTGGTGGGGCAGGTCGGAAAGGATGCCATGCATCTCGACTTGAGGAGCCAAGGGCCGCACGCACTCGTCGGCGGGACAACGGGCTCTGGCAAGAGTGAGTTTCTGCAGGCGTGGGTGCTATCTATGGCGCTCGAGTACTCTCCCGACCGCGTGACCTTCCTGTTCGTTGATTACAAGGGTGGCGCTGCCTTCTCAGACTGCGTGCGGCTCCCCCACTGTGTTGGATTGGTAACCGATCTCAGCCCGCACCTTGTGCGGCGGGCGTTAACTAGCCTTCGTGCCGAACTTCACTTCCGCGAGCGGCTGATCAATCGTAGGAAGGTCAAGAGTCTGATCGATTTGGAGCGGCGGGGTGACCCAGAGACCCCACCGTCTCTGGTGCTTGTCATTGATGAGTTCGCGGCCCTGAGTAAAGAAGTCCCTGAATTTGTGGATGGCGTGGTCGATATCGCCCAGCGTGGGCGCTCTCTTGGAATCCACTTGATTATGGCCACGCAGCGCCCAGCCGGAGTGATTCGTGACAACTTGCGGGCGAACACGAACCTTAGAATCGCCTTGCGAATGGCTGACGAGGCGGACTCCTCAGATGTCATCGGTGTCTCTCATGCGGCGGCCTTCGACCCAGGGACTCCAGGGCGTGCGATGGCCAAGTCAGGTCCTGGCCGGCTGGAGATGTTCCAGTCCGCTTACGCGGGCGGGCACAGCCAAGTAGCCGCTGCCACGGTCGCCAAAGTCGGCATTCACGAATTGCGCTTTGGTGCGATCGACTCCTGGCGCAGGCCTGATGTCTTTGAAGAGGCTTCTCTTAGTGATCTCGGCCCCACCGACCAGCAGAGACTCGTTGCCTCAGTCGGCGGGGCAGCCCGGTTGGCCAGCGTGGCGAGCCCCCGTCGCCCCTGGCTCCCCGACCTCAGCAAGATCTATGACCTCGAGCTCTTGGCCCCTCGCAGTGATGCGGAACTGATTCTTGGAGTCGCGGACTTCCCTGACCGGCAGGCCCAAGAACTGTGCTACTTCAGGCCGGATGTGGATGGCAATCTAGCCATTTACGGCACTGCGGGGTCGGGGAAGTCGGCTGCCTTGCGGACCCTCGGCGTAGCGGCTGGCATCACCCCGCGGGGCGGCCCGGTCCATGTCTATGGGCTCGACTTCGGAGCTGGAGGCCTGCGCATGCTGGAGTCCCTCCCCCAGGTTGGTGCCGTTGTTGCCGGTGACGATCATGAGCGTGTGGTGCGCCTGCTGCGCAACCTGCGCGAGCTAGCTGACGCACGCGGCCGCGCCTTCCCGAGCTGCCACGCGGGCAACATCACGGAGTACCGACGACTGGCCGGTCGGCCAGACGAGGCGCGGATCCTCCTGCTGATCGACAACTTCCCGGCTTTCAGAGAAGCCTATGAGGTCGGCGGCTCTCGGCAGCAGTACTACGTAATCCTTCAGCAGCTCTTGTCAGAAGGTAGGTCGCTCGGGATCCACGTCGTCTTCACGGCAGATCGGCACGCGAGTGTGCCAGGTTCGATGGCGGCCGCCGTGCCAAGGCGGGTTGTGCTGCGGCTAGCCGAGGACGTCGGCTATATGGCGCTCGGAGTTCCCAACGACGTCTTAGACCTGACGTCCCCTCCCGGGCGGGCGATCATTGACGGCCAAGAGGTGCAACTAGCTCTCTTTGGTGGCTCCGGCAACGTGGCGGATCAGTCAGAGGCCATCGGCAAGCTCGCGGCGGACATGCGACGCAGGGGTATTCCAGAGGCTCCACCGGTGTTGTCGTTGCCACAGGAAATCCCCGATGCGTCGCTGCCCAGCGCCGTGAACGGGTGGCCCGTGCTGGGTGTCAGTGATGAGACCCTGGAGCCAGTTGGCTTCGAGCCCGTAGGGAGCTTCATCGTCGGGGGTGGGCCCGGAAGCGGGCGCAGCAATGCTCTCTTGGTGTTGGCGCGGTCGCTTCGCTGTTGGGACGAGGACCTGGCGTTCGTCTACCTGGGGGGGAGACGCTCGGCACTCCCAGACCTCCATCCCTGGGATGTTGTAGCCACGGATGTCCAGGAAGTGGCGGATGTAGCAAAGCAACTTACTGAGGCGCTGGCGGGTCCCGGTCGAACCAAGCGCATGGCGATCTTCATCGAGGGAGTGTCCGAGCTAGTCACCACGGTGGCAGATGCACCGTTGGTACAGCTCGCTCGGGCCGTCAAGCGTTCCGAGCACCTAATTGTTGCCGAGTCGGAGACAGCCACCTGGGCGTCCATCTACCCGCTCTATGCCGAACTGAAGTCCTCACGGCGAGGAATCTTGCTGCAACCTGACCACCTCGAGGGTGACGCGATCATGAAGACGCCCTTCCCTCGCGCACACCGGTCGGAGTTCCCTGTGGGTCGGGGTATGGCCGTGATGGCAGGGCGCGCCACCCGAGTTCAAGTGCCGTTGGCTACTGGGGAGCGGTCCCCATCGCCAGGAAGTCCCCGGACGTCTACGGTCGAGACACGTGCTTCAAATGCCAATCAGTTACCCAACCAGGAGGATCAAGATGTCCAACGTTAATGTCACCTATGAAGAGATGCGTTCGTCTGCGAGCCAACTTCGCAATGGACAGGAGCAGATGAACAGCACGCTGACGGAGCTCAGCCAACTCATCAACAATCTCGTGCAGACTGGCTTTGTCACCGACCTCGCTTCTGTGACCTACCAGGATCACTACGAGCAGTTCACCAACGGGACTCGGCAAGCAATCGATGCCTTGGAGAGCCTGGCTGCCTACCTTGAGCAGGCGGCCGACACGCTCGCGGCCACTGACTCTGATCTCGCGAACGCCATCCAGGGCTAGGGCAACTGGCTCACGGGACAGTCAGACGCAGCGGATATTCGCGAGGAGGATTCAGTGGCTATCACGATCGAGCCGTGGATGTCACCAGTCATGGACTTCTATGGTCTTGACTGGCCGGACGTCGATGAGGACAAGATTTTTGAACTCGGATCCGTCATCGCGGATGTCGCAAGCGAGACATTCTCCTTCTGCATCTCTGTCAACGACGTGCTCAAGGGTCTGAAGAGTGAGACCAAATCAAAGGCCCTCGATGAGCTCCAGCATTCTTGGCAAGAGTTCACCTTAGGCACGATGATGCCCACGAGCCAGGCTGTCGGTGAGAGCGCGATGAACTGCTGCACGGCGGCGAGTAATGCTGTCGCCGTCTACAAGAGCAGCCTGTTGGCCATCTTGACTGTCAACGTCGGTGCTGACGCGGCTGCCTTGGCGACTGGAGCCGGGGCCGTCGCAGTGGTCGCGGCCAAGGAGCTGAAGCGGCAGGTTCTCAGGGAGGCACTCCATTGGGCGGCGCAGCAGACAGCAGATCTTCTGAGGGGCGCGATCTCGGATGTTCTGGAGTGCACAGTTATAGAGCCCATACGGCGTCGGATCGATGACTTTGAAACCTCGCTAGCCGATAGCATCTCCGAAGTGGTTGCCATGCAGACGCCATTGCGCGGGATCGTCACAGGCACGGCTGGTGCGCTCTACCTTGACCACCACGCGGTTGCCGACGCTGGTGCCAAGCTGAAGACCTCGATGGAGCATCTCGACGAGGCGCTTGACCGGCTGCTGCACTGGGGGCTGAAGGAGCACTTTCAGACCTTCACGCCGCGGCCAGATCCCACCGTTCGACATGCGGTGAAAGAGGCGTTCGATTGGTTCATGAGAGAGGTGGTGCGGACGCTGAAGATGATCGGTCAAGCCGTGGTGAGTCGCCTGATCTCGCTGGTGACCGAGACCTACGAAAAGTACGTTGCCGCGGATGAGCAACTCGCGCTGCAGGCTCGGGCGCTGTCGGAGAAGCTGTACGTACCGCCACCGCCTGCAGTTGTGGCGATTGATCGGAGCGCCAAGCCCAGAACGCTCACGGTGTGGGAAGCCCCACCGACGCCAGTTCTTACGGGAGCAGCTACATCGGACGCGCGGTTCAGCATCACCATATTTGACCTTCCGGACGCACCCGATGTCGTCTTGACCGGCCTCGCGGAGTCCGATGCTCGCTCGAGAATCGGCAAGATCATGATCGAGGAGGCTCCGGAGCCGGTGACGACTGGGGCGGCGAGGTCGGATGCGAGCAAGGGACTGAAGACGTTCACGCTCCCTGATTTCGGGGCCTAAGGAGACAGACGGGTCAGGATGTCGCGGCTAGCGGCGACTGACCCGCAGATGAGAAGGAGACGGATTGGTCGGCTTTGAGCCGGGCTCACGGTTCGGCGATTTTGTGATCCGTCGCGCCCTTGGCTCCGGTGCGATGGGTCTCGTTTTTGAGGCAACGCAGTTGCCGCTCGAGCGGCCTGTGGCGCTCAAGGTTATGAGGCCCGAGTTCGGTGTCGACCCTGGCTATCGGGAACGGTTTCTGCGAGAAGCACGGGCGCTCGCGCGCCTGGATTCCCCGCACATCGTGCAAGTTTTTGCTGCGGGCGAGGTATCGCACCGCCTATTCATTGCGACGAAACTGGTTGAGGGTGGCGACCTCGCTCAATACCTCCGCACCCGGGGGCCGCTCCCTCCTTTGGATGCATGTAGCGTGCTCACCCAGATTTGCCGAGCCGTCGCGCAGGCGCATGATGCAGGCATCCTGCACCGAGATATCAAGCCCGGCAACGTCTTGTTGACTGAGAATGGAGCGGGCCTTCACGCCTACTTGTGCGACTTTGGGATCGCCCGCCTAGCCGAGTCAGAAGACACGATCACCTCGGGCGGCGTCGGAACGCTGGGATACATGGCCCCCGAACGCTTGGACGGGGAGCAGGCGTCGGTGCTCACAGACGTCTATGCCTTGGGTTGCTTGTTGTACGCGGCCTTGTCTGGCCACGCGCCCTACCAGGGCACGAACACACACGTCATCATGCAGCACGTCAGGAATGAGGTGCCCTCACTCGAGGGCAGGCTCCTGGGCGCAGATGGCTTCGACCGCATCATTGCCCGGGCAATGGCGGGTGACCCGGGTCACCGCTATCCAACAGCCAGCGATTTGCGGACGGAACTTGAAGCAATCGCCAACCAGTTGCGGCACGGGGGCGAAAAGTCGCTACCCGTTGAGCAGACGCTTCTGCGGCCCGAACGGGGACGCAACCTACCCGCATCCGAAGTGGGGCAGACGACCCAAATCAAATGGCCTGTCCAGCCCCCTGGCCAGCCGCCGGTCCAGTCGCCGGTTCCGGCCGTTGCAACTGCTGGGCTCAGGGAGCCGAGCCCAGCCCAGGCAGCGAAGCCCAAGAACCAGGTCCTGGTCATGAGTCTCGTGGGCGCGGCGTTGGCGGTGAGCGTCGCGGCGCTCGGTCTCAACCTGATGTCCCGTGACGACAACACCCCCAACCAAGCTCAGCCGACACCTACTGCGCCGGCATCGGAGTCGGCCTCCTCTCCGGCGGCACCGGCCTCGTCACCCACCGCGCCCGCGGAGCCAGCGTCGGACGTCCTGTGCTGGAATGGTGCACGGGTCGGAGACCAGAAAGACTGCCCGCCGGTGAGCGGCAGAGATGGTGCAGCCTGGGTTTTCCCCAGCATGGACGACCAAAACTGTTCCGGTGTGCCCGCGCCGACTGGCAGGCGGGGGATGTGGCACTGCTACCAACGTCTCGACAACGGTGAGCAGGTAGAGTTTCATTACTCGTGGTGGGAATCAGTCAACTACGCCCGAGCTGAATACCGCGGGCAGAACACGATCAGTGAACAGAGCCTGAACGATGGAAGAACGCTTTGGCGTATCCGATCTGGTGCGCGCGCAAAGGCGGCAATCGTTTACGACGAGCAACCTTGGGGGGTCACCGTTTATGCCTACTCAAGGGATTCTGTGGACGCAGCCATTCAGGGTCTGCTCCGGATGCGGGACGCTTCTGAACTCGCCGCACTTCGCTAGCCAGTAATCAAGGACTCATAGCCGCGAACCAGGTCGCAACAGAGCCTAGCAAAGGAAAGAGCGCCCACCCCATAGCCCGGGGCGGGCGCTCCTTCCGAGTTCTAGACTCTTGCCTTGAGGCGAAGCGATCTACTTCTCGACGCGCTGTGTCGTTGACTTGGGGGAGACACTCATGCGTTCAAACTCTGCCTTGGTAAGGGCGCGCCAGCCGCCCGTGGATCCGCCAAACACGAAGTAGCGGGAATCTCCACTTCCGCTGACGGACTTCACAAGGCGACCGTTGACGTAGACGCGGAGTGTCCAGGCTGGCGCCACATAGCCACAGTCAGAGTAGACATCGACCCACGCGTAGTAGGTGCCTTGTGGGGCGTATCCGGTCGGCCAGGAGACGGTCTCTAGAGCATCGGGATAACCACAGCCGACGTTTTCGTCGTAGCTGAGGTAGCCGCCGCTCCAGGTAGGACCGGGACTTGAGTACCAGATTTCGGTGGAGTCTGGCTCGACCACATGCAGGTCGAGATCCGCCTCGTTCTGCCAAGTAAGCTCCACGTGCACATTGCCGCGCCAGCCCTGAACTCGCACCCGCTTGACCTTGGATGCACCCATGCGCTTGCGGTTGGATGATGGCTTGACCACGCGATACCACCGGGTCTTCAGCGTCGTGGGGCGATCCCGCAGCACGTAGTTTCCGCGCTTGTCCGTGCGTGCGGTCCTCTCCTTGATCCAGCGGCCGTGCTTGCGATAGCGCTTCTGCAGCACTACCTTTTGCCGCTTCGCGCCTGCAACGCGCCCAGTGATAGTCACCATCTGGCCCGTAATCACGGTGGGTCGGTTGACATTGATCGAGACGCGCCACTTGCCGCGAGCGAGCGGTTCGGCGGAGAACGGCTGAACGGACTTGGTGCCGTCCGGTTGAGATGCATTCACCGTTGGTGGCGTGGTTAGGAGCATGGACAACGCCACGAGGGTGACGGAGACCAGGCGAGCGATCCTCATTTCAGTTCCTTTCGATTGTTGTTGTGACGGGTTCTACAAGTCGGAGAACAGGCATGCCGTCGCTGACGCCGCCTGGGAGCAGCTTCAGGCTAAGAGCAGTTAGTGCGGCGTTTGCGACATCGGCGTTGAAGATCGGGCGAAGCTCGCCGTAGGTCCCGCGACTCACTGACTCGTGTCGCTCAGGGTTTAGTTCGTAGAGGTCACCTACTGTGACGCCGGCACCCCAAAAGATGAGGGGGACGGTGTAGTTCGGCCGCTTCCGAGGGTTGTAGTGTCTGGCGCCGCGCCCCCCGTGATCTGCAGTCACAATCACTAGGGTCTGATCCATCGATCCCTGTGCCTCTAGCGCGGCAATCATTGACCCGAGGCGGGCATCAGAACGGCGGACTCCCTTCAGGTAGGCCGCACTCATGAAGCCGTGCGCGTGGCCAGCCTTGTCGGGCGCTGACAGATGCACGAACCGCAGTTGGCGTTGGTGTGCCAGATCCCGAATGAACGCCTGCGTCAACTTTCCGTTGGACTCTCTCATCGTGAAGCGGGAGATCTTGTTCCGCCATGACCTTTGAATGAATCGGAACTTGTCCTTGGAGGCGAAGAGCGCCGGAGCGCCTCCTGCTCCACTCACTCGCGAGAAGATCGAGGCCACGCGGCGCCCGGCGGCGGTGGCGATGGTCGAACCGTTGTCGACGTTGAAGGCAACGCCGTGACCTCCGCGGCGCTGGGCCACTCGCAGTCCGGTCACCATGCCGACGTGATTGGGGAGCGTTTCGGTCGACTCACGCAGAGACCGAGCGTTGAGGGTGCTGGCGCCTTCCGCAATCAAGCGGTGGAGCGTCGGGGTGGCGGATTCACCCAGCACTGCCAGCGCCCGGGGGTTGAGCCCGTCGATCGAAACGATCACGACGGAAGTGGTTCTCAACCGAGCGCCGCCGAGGCCGTCTTCCGTGGCGGCCGAGGCGGCTGGCGCTAGCCAAGTGAGCGCCATCGCCGTGCTGAGTACCGCCAAGGAACCTGTCTTAAAGATTCGAGTCACCATGGTGTTTGCCCTCCTTCCTCTGATCCAACCCTCCCCGGTCCATGCTCCGCAGCGGAATGGGGAGAGCTCCCCATAATGGGGGACGCAGGCAGAGCGTCCGCGCCGGTCAACTACGCCGACGGCCAGCAACGAGGTGCCCCCTAAACCCGAGTCCCGCGGGAATGCGCGTGTCGTTTGGGTATCTCCCTTCTCCTGACTTGGGGGACCTCTCCCCTCCATATGCCTATGGGGAACTGTCCCCATAGGCATATGCCTTTAAGGGGAGCGCTCCCCATATGCGATAGCGCAATAGAGGTCTCTGATTACAAATAGGGAGTCAACGCCTATGGCTCCCATTCTGGAAAGGAGATGCAAATGCGTAATCGCCTACAACGAAATCGCTCGCGTTCAGCGCTGTTTCGCCTTGTGGCACTCGCGTCGATCACTGTGGGGCTCGCCCTGCCTTCGCCGGCCGCTCAGGCAGCCACTCAGTATGGATGTGTCTTGTCGGCACCTTCGGTGAAGATCTCAGGTGGACGAGCGGACTTCGACGTCCGTGCAGACTGCTCAGGGGCTCCGGGGTCAGGGGTGACGGAGCGGAGAGTTGCATGGGAGTTCGTCGCGGACGATGCCTACGCCGACGACGTGATCTACACGTCTACTCGGGACACGTGGACGAGGAAGGCCTACTCCTGGAGCTTCACCAACCTTCCGTGCAACGAAGACATCGGCACCGATGAGGTGTTTGTTCGGGTGCGCGTCGAAGTCTGGGAGCCGGGCTACGGCTGGAGAAGGCCCAGTTGGCTGACCGGCCCCTCCGCGTCGGGGAGCTGCGTCTAGTTCTAGACGGACGCGACGTGCAGCAAACTCGGCGGGCTTAAGACCAGCTAGTCAAGAACAGCTAGTCGTAGGCCCGCCGAGTCTGCTCTAACAGGCGGCGGCGGCCCAAGGAGGAGCGTTAGCGGCACTTCTGGGTGCCGCTGTCGAGCGTCTTGCCGGCGACTGTGACATAGGCCCAGCGTAGGGAGCGAGGCTTGAGTTGCAGGTCCAAGACGCCGTAGCCCTGGTTGTACCAGAATCGCGAGGCCGATTGACGAGCCTTGAGTGCGTACAAGTTCTTCCCCCCAGTGCCCACCGTGAACGAGGTCAGGCCCAAGGGTGAAATGTTGCCCGTGGCGTCCATAGGTGCGAACCGCTCGTAGGCGTGCTCATGGCCGACAAGCAGCACGTCAGCGCCGCCCTCGGCGGCGACGCGCCAAGCCGGGAGCATTGACTCTTGCGAACCGTGGATCCCCGAGTTGAAGACGGGATGGTGCCAAGCGACCAAGCTGCACCGAGCTTCAGCTGAAGAAATCCGCTGCCGGAGCCAACTCAGCTGGGACGCGCAATCGATTTTGTCGCAGTTGCTGTTCAGAACGAAGACCCGCCATGACCCGGCTGCGAAATCGTAGTACCCAGGGGGGCCGGGCTGCTGATCAGCGAAGTACTTGTAGTAGCCGTCCGCGTTGGGGCCGTCGTACTCGTGGTTTCCGATCACAGGCCGGGTAATCTCCCGGAGCTGACCCCAAGACTGGTCATAGGAGGAGAGGAAGTCCGAGTACTTGCCCTTTTCATACTGCAAGTCACCAAGCGTGAGCACGAGGTCCGGATCGAGGGAGGCGGCCAGTTCCGCTGTCTCTGCATCACGGCAGGGGTACTTGTCCCTATCTTTTGGCGCGCACGAGATGTCTCCGACCGCAACGACCTTGATGGTGGGCTGGCCTGTCTCGGCACTCGGCTCCGGTTGGGGAGTCGACGCCGTAGGACTTGGTGTTGGTGTCGGTGTCGGCGTCGGGGTTGTTGCGAGGGTAGGGCTCGCGTCTGCTGAAAAGGTTGGGGAGCCACTGCTGCGATTGTCTGCGGAGGGCGGGGAGCAGGCCGCCAGAGCGAGGGCGGCTGCCAAGGCCAAGAGGGCTCTCGTCACGCGCCTATCCAACCGCACCGGCGGGGGTTGGGTGGTGCAATCGCTTGAGTCGTCGGAGTTGAACCGCAGGGTGTCGCTGCTTTGGGGGACGCGCATCGGGGCCTGCTCTGATCAAAGGGCGTCCCCACGCGCCATTGCGCAACTAGAGTGGCGGCGTTTCTCAACCCGAAGCGGAGGTTAGCGGTGGGGCAGTTCCCGGTGCCGGGTGAGCAATACGGCAGATACACCGTAGTTCGGCTTCTTGGCCGTGGCGGGATGGGCCAGGTTTTTGAGGCCGTTGACGCGACTCTGGGCCGGTCGGTCGCGCTCAAGGTGCTCGCCCCGGATCTGAGCCGAAGCGAAGAGTTTCATCGGCGCTTCGCCCATGAAGCAAGCACCCTAGCCAGGGTTGACTCCCCTCATGTCCTTGAGATCTATGAGTACGGGGAAGTGGGGGGCTCGCTCTTTCTGACCACCCAACTCGTCAAAGGCGGAGACCTCCAGCGGGCGCTTGCAACCAACGGAGCGATGTCGGTGCCGGACGTCGTCACGATCGGGGAGCAACTATGCGAGGCCCTCGCCGCCGCGCACGAAGTAGGGATCGTTCACCGGGATGTGAAGCCCAGCAACGTCCTCCTGCGCGCACGGCCAGCGAAGCTTCATGCCTATCTCGGTGATTTCGGAATCGCGGTCGATGAGGTCTCCGACTTCACTCGGACCGGGTTGCAGGTGGGAAGCACCGCCTACATGGCGCCTGAGCGGCACGAGGGGCTGCGTGACGACCCTCGGAGCGACCTGTACTCGCTCGCCTGTGTCCTGCACTTCGCGGCGACTGGCCGCGCTCCTTATGGGGGCACCGATGTTCAAGTAGCGATGGCGCACATATCTGCACCCATTCCACATTTGATTGGCTCAGAACCACGCCTTTCAGCGCTGGACTATGTGCTCCACAGCGCCCTTGCGAAGAAGGTAGAGGACCGGCCACAGGGTGCAGAAGAGTTTGCGGCGCTACTCGCCGCGGTGGTGCAGAGCAACGTCGGCTTTCAGGCGCCAAGCCCCACGGGCTCTCCGCGTGCCACCGAACCCACACTCATGCGGGTCGATGGTGTGTCGAATTCTGCCGACGATTCCGGGTCGAGGGTGGGAGTACCGATGGGAGAGGGGCTTACGCGCTTAGCACCGGTCGGGGCTCACGGGCCTTCCGGGAGCTTCCCGGAGTTTGGCGGACGGCTCGGGCCTGACATGGGTCCGCCCACTCCAACTTCGCCGGGGGTGGCGCCGGCGGCGTCAAGTAGTCGGGGCAGATCCAACACTGTGACTGCCCTTGTCGCGTTTCTGGGTGTACTGACGGCGCTGACGCTAGTTGCGAGCCTTTATGTGGTCGGCCGAGGGGGCGATGATGCGCCGAGCGCCTCAGGGACGGCGTCTCGAGGGGCCGAGAGTGAGGCGGAAGTCCTGGTGGCCTCGATCTACGGGCTCATCCAGGATTCATCCCGTGATAAGGCCAACGTCCAGGCCGCGGCGCAAGAGTTGACGTCGTGTGGGGACTTGGTCGGTGCAGCAAACACGTTCGCTGAAGCTGAGAACTCGCGGAACGACCTCGCCCGCCGCGCGCAGGAACTGGACCCGTCCGCGCTCCCAGGTGCGGCCCAGCTGATTAACGAGTTGATTCAAGGCTGGCAATACTCTGCGAGGGCGGATGCGGCGTTTGCTGACGCGGCGAGGAGGAGACCATGTGTCAGTCAATCTCGGGAGTTGGAGACGGCGACGCGTATGAGCGCCCGGTCGCATCCTCACAAGGACACAGCGGCGATTCTGTGGAACGGGATCTGTAG
>JBAQXA010000193.1:0-1886 GCA_049299195.1 Nocardioides sp. | reverse complement strand
ACCTCGATGTGAGCTCGGATCGAAGCCCTCGGGACCGGCAGCTTAGTCCTGCAACCTCGGCGTCAGGGGCGGACGCTCGGCGCCGTTGAGGGGGTGAGGAAGACGGTCATCATGCGCGGCGTGGCCTGGTCGGCGAAGGCCAGCGCGAGCGGGCGGGGGATGTCGTGCATCCGGACGCGTTCGCTGCCGGCCGCGGTGGTGGCAATGAGGTCGACTAGGCCCGCACGGCGCTGGAAGAGCGTCTGGCGCATCGCCCACCCGAGGATGCCGTCGCGCTCGAGCACGGTGCGAGTGCGGGTGAGCAGGCCGTCGCCGGAGACGATGTGGTGCGGGGTCAGGGCGTGGCCGAGATTGCGGTAGCCGAGCTCTCCGCTGGCGGCTGCCGTGAGCAGCACGAGCACGGCGAGCGCGCCCACGCGGGGATAGGCCAGCTCGAACCGCCACGTCGCGGCGGCCAGCATCAGGAGCCAGAACAGGCCTCTGATCTGGGCGCGCACGTGGCAGCGGCGGCGGGCGGCGGGACCGTGGGGGATGAGCGGTGTGGACAGCGGATTACCGACGTCGACGGCTGCTCCCGAGTCCATTCCCGGGCCCGCTCCCGGGGCACTGCGGCGCAGGAGTTCGGTGCCGACGGAGGTGACCACCTGGAGGGGTGCGGGCGGGAGCAGTTGCGTCATACCTCCCGCGCCGACACCGGTCGCCAGCGCCGCCAATTCGGCGCCGTGGGCGAGCCGCAGCAAGACGGGCTCGGTCTGCCGGACCCCCCGGATCTTTGCCTGCTCCAGCGTGATCGTGCGGGTGGTGATCATGCCGGCGCGCAACTGCACGGTTTCGTGGTCGGCGGTCAGACGTAGGTTGCCCCAACCGGCGATGTACGACACGACGGAGAGGAGGAGCAATCCGATCGCGCCACCGATCACGAGCACCGACACACCCACCAGCAGGCCTACGGCGGCCACCCGGTTGAGGCCCGCCTCAATGAGGTCGACGATCAGACTGCTGTCAATGAACTGCGTCAGTATGCCGACCGCTCCCGCCAGCACGGCCAGTCGCGACAGGCTCAAGGGGGCGAAGCGGAGCCAGGCCTGATCAAACTCGGCGAGCGTCACTTGGGGGGATGGCTCGGGCATGCCTCGATCCGACTCAACCTGACCGTCAGCTTCGTCGAGCGCGTGAGAGGCGGGCTGAGTATCGCTGCGGCGTGCGGCAGCGCTGCGCTCGCGAAGAGCGCTGGCGAGGTCCACCGCCCGACCGGTTCGCAGTGCGTTGAGCTCGATGCGGGTGATGTCGACGCCCGTGCCGATCTCGACCTTCTGCAGGCCGAGCAGGCGGTGCAGGATGTTGGCGGTCAGATCGACGGTGCGCACCCTGTCGAGGTGCGCGGTAAGCAGCTTCCGGTTGAGCAGCCCGGTGCGCACCTGCACCTGGGTGCTGGTGATCCGGTAGCGGGTGCTGGCCCACTGCGCCGCGCCATAAAGCATCAGGGCGAAGCCGCCGGAGATGACGGCTACGGCCGGGTTGTTGTCGGTCGTGGCGCTCAGCCCGATTGTCCCCGCCACCAGCGGAAAGATGAGGTCCTTGATCGCCTGAATCGGGTGAATCAGCAGCATGCGCGGGTCGAGGCGGAGCCAGCCCTCGTTGCCCGGCTCCGGCGTCGGTTGTGAGCTCACGTGCCGTCGCCCTCGGTGGCTGCGGTGATCTCGGTGAGCTCGGCGACCACGCGCCGGGCGGTCTCGGCGTCTAGGCAGTCGATTTCGAGCGCGCCGGCGGACGAGGCCGTGGTGACGGTGATGGAGGCGAGCCCGAACAAGCGCATGAGCGCGCCCTGCGAGGAGTCGACGGTCTGGATGCGCGCAATCGGGGCGATGCGTTGCTCGGTGGTGATC
>JBAQXA010000192.1:0-18493 GCA_049299195.1 Nocardioides sp. | reverse complement strand
CGTCACGCTGACTCGGTCGGAGCGTTCACCGATCGCGGCCCTGGTCACCGAGATGCTGGAGGACGTCTCGCTCTAGGTGCCTGCTTCGGCGCGGGTTAGCATGGGGGACCCCCGTCGTCGAACAGCGAGTTAACCGGTTGTCTAAGCACACGTCCTACGCCCCCAAGCATCGCGGGGGTCACGCCCAAGCCTCGGCTCGACGGGCGCCGAAGCGGCTGGTGAAGACCGTCGCGGCGCTGTCGATCGTGGCCGCTGGGGCGACTGGGGCTGCAGTCTCCGGCGGCGTGTTCGCCGCCGAAACTCGTGGCGGGGCAGGGGAGTTGGCCGCGTTCGGACGCGCGCCGACCACCACCGACTCCACCGCGGGGGACTCCACCGCTGGGGACTCGGGCGCTGGCGAAGCTGCCGACAACTCCGCGGACTCTTCGGCCACTGGTCTCACGCGCGAGCCGGTCGTGTCGCGCTCGGACTCCCGCGGGACCACGGACCAGGCCAAGGCGGCAGCGCTGACGCAGAGCGCCGGGCGAGGGGTCTCCCGCACCGAAGACATGGCCGGTGAGGACCCGCGCACGATCGCCAAGGCACTGCTGACCGAGTTCGGCTTCGGCCAGGACCAGTTCGGGTGCCTCGACGCGCTCTACACCGCCGAGAGCGGCTGGCGGGTCAATGCCGACAACCCGCGCTCGTCGGCCTACGGCATCCCACAAGCACTGCCCGGGTCAAAGATGGCGAGTGCCGGCCCCGATTGGGCCACCAACCCGGTCACCCAGATCCGTTGGGGACTCGGCTACATCCAAGACCGCTACGGCAGCCCCTGCGGCGCCTGGGGCTTCAAGCGCGGCCACGGCTGGTACTGAGCCTCCTGGGCCTGCTTCGAGAGAGGCGGTGCCTTCCTGGCCTCTTCGAGGTCACCGCTTGGTCCCATGCTTGTCATACCGGCCACCCCAACGCGTGAGATCGTCTTGCCGCGGCCGGGAGCGACCAGGTATCGTTGAATCAACCAAGGAGGATTTGATTCAGATGGAGACGATCGGGGCGCGCGTTGCGGCTCGTCGCGCAGCCGCCGGCCTTACCCAACGTGACGTGGAAGCAAAGACCGGCATCTCACAGTCCACGCTCAATCGCATCGAGCGCGACGCTCGTGAGGCGAAGATGGACGAACTGGTGGCCATCGCCTGGGCCACTGGCGCCACCTACGGCGAGTTCATCGGCGACTCCGAGGTTCGCGACCGACTTCAGTTTGCAGGACGTGTTGGCTCCGCTGAGGCGTTCGAGGCTATGAAGGGGGAGGCTGCGTTCTTCTTCGAGCTCGACGACTACCTCGACCAGTTCGCCGTCGCACGAGCATGAGCCCTGAGCAAGAAGGTCGGGACGCGGCAGAGGAGTACCGGCAGCAACACCACCTTGGGACTCAGCCGCTCGGTGACCTCATTGCTCTTATCGATCTCGAAGAGGGCATTGACGTGGCCGTGATCCGGTCACCCGCCGACGACGCCCACGGCATCACCGTGCGTGACCCGCATACCGGGACGACCATGCTGATCGTTACGGCAACCGACAACCCAACGAGACTGCGGTCTACCATCGCGCACGAACTCGGTCACCACCTCTTCGGAGATAAGACACCTGATGGGAACGACTGGAACTCCAGAGTGAGCCAGGAGAGCCGGGCGACCGCGTTCGCCCGGCACCTTCTCCTGCCTGTCGCTGCTCTTGGCGACCTCCTCGGCGAACCCGACACCTCCCGGCCCATTCGGGAGAGCGATGTGTCGGCCTTGGTTCAGCGGTTCAACCTTTCCCCGCAGATGGTTGCGATCCAACTCGGCGAGGCTCGCTTCATCGGCGAGGAGCAGCGGGAGCGGTGGATGAGGCTCCGCACCCCAGATCTGGCGACTCGATACGGATGGGGTGGCCCCTATGCGCTTTGGCAGGCCGACTCACGCGCTACCCGTCCGCCGCAGCGGCTCTTGCAGCGTGCGATCGACGGATATGCGCAGGGACTCGTTTCCATCGACACCATCGCCAGGTTGGAAGACCTCGATGCCAAAGCGACCCTTGCGGCGTTAACCGAGGCGGGCATCGTCGTCGAGCCCACTGTCGCCGAAGCGGCGGATGTGGCGGACCTCCCCGGAGCACACGTTCAGGACCCGCTCGCCGCCTATGACGCCGAGTTCGGTGTCGATGGCTGACCTGAGTCCGCCGCCGCACATCATCGATGCTGGGCCAGCCCTTAACTTTCTCGCCACGAAGAACCAGCGCATTCTCATCGCCGCTATCGGGGGGCAGCGCTTCGCGGCACCGCAGGCGGTGCGTGATGAGGTGTTCCGAAAGGGTGACGAGGACCCGCGCTTCGCCCCCGCTGTCAGGGAGTGGAAGAAGATTGAGGCCAGGTTTATCCACCTGTTGCCCGCGACGCGAACACCCGAGCGGGACAAGATTGCCCGCATCCTGACCAGGAACCCGCTGCCTCAGGTTCCGTCACTGGCCAAGGATCTGGGGGAGACCTATGTCGTCGTCCATGCCACGGAGATGGCAATGTCTGGAGCCCACGTGTTCGTCATCATTGACGACCGGGGCGGGAAGATTCTCACCGCCCGAGCGCAGCAGTTCCTCGGTGCGCAACGACGGCTCGGGGCGGTCGGAACCATCCGGCTGATAGACACCGAAACCATCCTGCGGTCCCAAATCAACACCCCACGCATCCCCAACAAGCCCTTCATGAGGCGCATCTACGGGCAGTTGCAGACCGTAACCAGCGGGCTGGAGCACATCAGCACCACGGACCTGCTGACCCACGACCTGTGGAAGCAGCCCCGGCGACCCTGACCGAAGGGGCGAGGGCGAGACGCGAGAGCCGTCGGTTGGACGGGCAAACGGGAACTTCGATAAAATGGATCACATGTTCACGAGTGTCTTTCGGCTCCCCCAGGGGACCAATGGCTATGTGAGCACGTGGGGCGAGCCACACGCGGGCTGCCCGCTTCATCTCAGCTGACGACGGTCCTGTTGACGCCCGGGCTGGGCGAACTCGTCAGAAAGCTGCTTTGTCATGAACACTTCACTCTCCGTCACCCCTTTTGCCCGCAGGATGAGCGCCCTTCGCCGGGTGCTGAGCAGCGAGGCCACCGCTGGCCTGCTGTTGACTGCCGCAACGCTCGCGGCTCTCGTCGCGGCCAATTCCAGGTTCGCTGGAGCCTATGAGGCCCTTCGCGATGCCAGGATCGGTCCGGCCGCACTTCACCTCGACCTCACCGTGGGTCAATGGGCTGCCGATGGGCTGTTGGCGCTCTTCTTCTTCGTGGTCGGCCTCGAGCTCAAGCGTGAGCTGGTCGCCGGTGCCCTCGCTGACCGAGCCCGCTCGTTGGTGCCGGTGGTGGCGGCCATCGGCGGCGTCGTGGTGCCGATCCTGGTCTACCTCGGCGTGGTCTCGGCTCTTGGCGGCGGGTCGGCGGCTCGCGCGGGCTGGGCTGTGCCGGCGGCAACCGACATCGCCTTCGCTCTAGCCGTGATCGCGATCGTCGGCCGGGCGCTCCCGGAGTCGTTGCGCATGTTCCTTCTCACCTTGGCCGTGGTCGACGACCTGATCGCGATCAGCATCATCGCGCTGGTCTTCACCGCAGACCTTCGGTTGGTGCCGCTCCTCGCGGGCCTGGGTGCCATCGCCGCCTTTGGGTATGCCGCCCGCCGCCAGGCTTCGTGGCTGCTGGTGCCCCTGGCCGTGCTCGCTTGGGGACTCATCCACGAGGCCGGCGTCCATGCGACGGTTGCGGGCGTCCTCCTCGGCCTGACCGTCCCCGTCTTCGACGGTGCTCGACCGACCGAAAGCGCCCCCGCTGAGGTGGTCGCCGAGGCCGGCGAGCACGGCCCAGCGGCCCGCATGGAGCACCTGCTGCAACCGTGGTCCGCTGGACTGGCCGTCCCGATCTTCGCGTTCTTGGCGGCCGGCGTGAGTGTCGCGGGCTGGGGCGAGCTGGCCGACAACGCCACTGAGCCGGTCGCCCTGGGGATCATCTTGGCCCTCGTCGTCGGCAAGAGCGTCGGCATCACCGGTGGGGCTTATCTGGTCACGCGCTGGCCCGGCGTGGCCTACTCATCGGCGCTCAGCTGGCTCGACATCATGGGCGCGGCGTTGCTCGGCGGCATCGGCTTCACCGTGTCGATCCTGGTCGGTGAGCTGGCCTTCGGGCGCGGCTCAGCGCTGGAGGACCAGATGAAGATCGGAGTGCTGCTCGGCTCGCTGATCGCCGCGCTGCTGGCCGGCGGCCTGCTGTCCGCGCGCAATCGGCACTACCACCGGGTGCGTTAGTCGAAGCCCGGCAGTCCCAGTCCGCCGAGCGTCATCCCCTCATATTTGGTGGGGCGTGGTCGCTCGGGCCGCTCGCTCTGACCGGTGGGCCGGCGCATCGGCGCGTTGAGCACGCGTCGGGGGCGCCTTCCCGGGCCGGCTTCGGGGACCGGATGGTTGGTCGAACTGCACACGAAGATCGTGACGCCGCCGGCATACTCCCGGCCGCCCTCCCACGCAGGCAGGTTGTTGGCCACGTCCTCATCGACGGTGGCCAGGTAGTCCACTGCGGCCTGGTGATCGTCGAAGACCGCGCGAGTCTCCAAGTCGGTGCGCTGGACCCGCGTGAAGTGCTGCTTCAACAGGTCCTCGCCGTTTTCACTGGTGAAGGGGCTCACGACGGGAGTGGCGCCGGCGTCGTGCCACAACTCGGCGAGGTGCTCCTCGCTGTTGGTGACGGCGATGAATCGGCCGCCCGGCCGCAGGACCCGGTGGATCTCGTTCATCGCGGTCGACAGATCGGGCACGTGATAGAGCATCCACAGCGCCGCGACCACGTCGAAGGAGTCGTCGGGGAAGGGGAGCGCCCGCACGTCGGCGACCTTCGCGTTGAGGCCACGCTCGGCGGCCAACTCGACCATGCGGGGCGACGAGTCGACCAGGGTCATCCGATCCGCGCCGACGTGGAGGGAAACCCGCTCCGCGAAGGTGCCGGTGCCGCACCCGATCTCCAGCACATGCCAGAGGGGATGGGCGCGGGACATGAAGTGCTCGCCGATCGCCTCAAGGGCGGCGGTCTGGGGGTCGCGTCCGTCGGCGCCCGGCTGCCAGACCGACTTGCGGGTCTCCAGCCGAGACTCGTCGACGTATTGCAGTCCGGGCTCCAGGCGCGTCATCTCGGTAGCCGTGCGGAACATCTTGGAGTTGGCCGCGCCCCGGGCGCGGAACTCGGGCTCGCGTCCAGCCGGGCCGCCAGCGCTGGGTGGCGGGGTCGATGTCGTCATAGATCGCAGGCTACTCGCGCCAGATGCAGCCAGTAACGCTCCTCCCGCCCTTGCAGGTCGACTTCGTACGACGTCGCAATGGCGTTGCCGAACTCGGCGCGCAGAGCCGCCTCCAGGGCGGGGGAGTGGCTGGCCGACCAGATCACCAGCACGCCGCTCGGTGCCAGCGCGCGCCGGGCCCGCGCGAGTGCCGGGGCGGCATACAGCGAGGCGTTGCCGGCGTGGACGAGATTGTCCGGACCGTTGTCGACGTCGAGCAGGATCACGTCGTAACGCGCCTGGTCGAGCGCCAGCACGTCGGCGACATCGGCGACCACCACCTCGACCCGCGGGTCGCCGAGCAGCGCCGGGCCGTGGGGCACGGTGCCCTCTCGCAGCCACGTCACGACCTGCGGCTCTTGCTCCACGACGACCACACGGCGTACGCGATCGTCGGTGAGCAGTTCGGCCAGGGTGAACCCCAGGCCCAGACCGCCAACCAGCACCTGGCTGGGCGCGGGATGCACGGCCAATGCTTCGTGAGCGAGGGCGCGCTCACTGCTGGTCTCCACGGTGTCCATCACGAAGACGCCGTTGACCCGCAACTCCAGGGCGCCGTCATCGCGTCGCCGAAGGTGGGCGGACGCGGGCGCGGACTGAGCCTCAGAGGTCACGGAAGGTGCGTGTAGTTCACGACCACCTGGAAGGACTTGATGTCGTAACGGGCACCGTTGGTGGCGCGCGTGCGCCACACGAGTGTGCGCCCGTCGATCGCGCTGACTGGCACCACGAGCCACGGCTGCCACCGCACCCGCTTCTTCAGCTGCACGCTCGGACCCCAACCCGCGCCGGCGTCGCGTACCTGCAGCCGCGCACGACTGTGCGGTCGACCTCGCCCGGCGCCGCCAAACGCTCGGATGCGCACGGACTGATAGGCCAGCGCCTCAGGGAGCTTCAGCCGGTGGGTGACTTGAGCCGTGCCAGCCCGCCCGGACTTGCGCGAGCAGCGGACGGCCGAGTTGAGGCCGACTGAGCCCTTCCAGCGGTGCGACGACGGTGTCGAGACTCGGGAGCAGCGACCCGCTCGCGCGCTGGAGTATTTGGCGGCGCGGGTCGAGACCTTGGTGGCCGCGGGGCCGATGCGGCCGTGCTGGAGCAGGAGGTAGGAGTGGCCGCCGAACAACTTCTTGCCCTCGGCGTCGAAGCCGTAGACATAGACGTCGAGGGCCCACTCCTCAGGCAGGTTGCCGGCGAGGTCGAGCCCGTCCCAGGTGTAGGGACCCGGCCCGGATTGCTCGAACATGGTGACGTATCCGGTGCCGAGGTCCTGCTCGATGAGCCCCTGCACCGTCACGGTGCCCGCGGGCAGATCCACGATGTCCCACGTCACGGTGTCGAGATAGCCGTCGACCTCGGGGTAGATGTGCTGGGAGGAGATCGTCAGGTTGTCCGGCGGCGGTGGCACCCACTCGTCCGCCGCGGCAGCCGACGCTGTCGCAAGGGCGCTGCCGAGGAGCGTCAGTGCCACGAACCGGGACAGGAACCTGAATCGAACCATGGCGTGAGCCTCCTACTGGGCAGACCGGACTCGGATGCCGGTGAGCGGGACCGTGACGGCCCCTGATGGGTCGGTGAAGAAGTCGTTGCCCTTGTCGTCGACGACGATGAAGGCGGGGAAGTCTTCGACCTCGATCTTCCAGACCGCTTCCATCCCGAGCTCTTCGTATTCGAGGATGGACACGGACTTGATGCAGTCCTGCGCCAATCGCGCGGCCGGGCCGCCGATGGAGCCGAGATAGAAGCCGCCATGAGCTGCACAGGCCTGGGTGACGGCCTTGGACCGGTTGCCCTTGGCCAGCATGACCAGAGACCCACCCGCGGCCTGGAACTGGTCGACATACGAATCCATCCGCCCCGCGGTGGTCGGGCCGAACGAGCCGGACGCCATGCCTTCGGGCGTCTTGGCCGGGCCGGCGTAGTAGACGGGATGGTTGCGCAAGTAGTCCGGCATCGGCTCGCCGGCGTCGAGGCGCTCCTTGATCTTGGCGTGCGCGATGTCGCGCGCGACGACCAGCGGACCGGTCAACGAGAGCCGGGTCTTGACCGGATGCTTGCTCAACTCGGCCAGGATGTCGGCCATGGGCTGGTTAAGGTCGATGGCGACCACTTCGCCACCCGCGATCAGCTCGGCTTCGTGGGGATCGGGGAGGTAGGCCGCGGGATCGGTCTCGAGTTGCTCGAGGAAGACGCCTTCCGCGGTGATCTTGCCGAGCGCCTGGCGGTCGGCCGAGCAGGAGACCGCGATGGCGACCGGGCACGAGGCGCCGTGGCGGGGCAGGCGAATCACCCGCACGTCGTGGCAGAAGTACTTGCCACCGAACTGGGCACCGATCCCGAAGCCCTGAGTGAGCTCGAAGACCTGCTGCTCAAGCTCCAGGTCGCGGAAGCCGTGGGCGTCCATGCCGCCCTCGGTCGGCAGGTTGTCGAGGTAGTGCGCGGACGCATACTTGGCGGTCTTGAGGCAGAACTCCGCCGACGTGCCGCCGATGACCACCGCGAGGTGATAGGGCGGGCACGCGGCCGTGCCCAGTGAGCGGAGCTTCTCGTCGAGGAACTCCAGCATCCGCTTCGGGTTCAAGACCGCCTTGGTCTCTTGGTAGAGGAAGGACTTGTTGGCCGAGCCGCCGCCCTTGGCCATGAACAAGAACTTGTAGGCCGGGTGGCCGTCGTGGTCCTCGGTGGCGTAGAGCTCGATCTGGGCGGGCAGGTTGGTCCCGGTGTTCTTCTCCTCATACATGGTCAGGGGGGCGAGCTGGCTGTAGCGCAGGTTGAGCTTGGTGTAGGCGTCATACACGCCTTGGGAGATGGCCAAGCCGTCGTCGCTGCCGGTGAGCACGCCCTCGGACTTCTTGCCCATCACGATCGCGGTGCCGGTGTCTTGGCACATCGGCAGCACGCCGCCGGCGGAGATGTTGACGTTCTTGAGCAGGTCGAGAGCGACGAAGCGGTCGTTGCCGCTGGACTCGGGGTCGTCGATGATCTTGCGCAGTTGCGCGAGGTGCGCCGGGCGCAGGTAGTGGGAGATGTCGTGCATCGCCTCAGCGGTCAGCGTGCGAATCGCCTCGGGATCGACCTGCAAGAAGGTGCGTCCACCGGCCTCGAAGGTGCTCACGCCTTCGGTCGTGATCAGTCGGTACGGCGTGGTGTCCGGCCCGATGGGCAGCAGATCGGAGTACTCGAAGGCAGCGGCAGGGGAGGGAGTCGATGTGCTCACACATCGAGGGTAGTCCCCAGCCTCTCGTCGGAGGCCGCGGACCGGGCGTGGACCCTCCGCGGGCGGCTAGTCTTGCTCTGCATGAGCCAACCGCCGGTCCCCAGACCCGGCCCAACGCCGTCCGGTTCCCACCAACCCCACAATCGCGATGCCAGCCTGCTGCGCATCTCCGATGCCGACCGCAACAAGGTGGCGGAGATCCTCCGTGAGGCTGCGGGGGAGGGGCGGATCGATTTCGAGGAGCTCGATCAGCGGCTGGACGCCACCTTCGCCGCTAAGACCTACGGCGACTTGGTCCCGATCACGCTGGATCTGCCCACGAATCAGCTGGCGATTCCCCAGCCGGCCACGCCGGCGCCGGTGCGCAGCCGGGTCGTCCCGGCTCCCGTGATCGGCCATGGTTCGTCGCTCGCCGTCATGAGCGAGTGTCGACGGGTCGGCGCCTGGCAGGTGCCCGAGCAGCACACCGGGACTTCCTTCATGGGCGAGGTGCGGCTCGACCTACGCGAGGCGACCTTCACCGCGGGCGAGACCGTCATCTACGCCAACGCGGTCATGGGCAGCGTGCAGATCGACATCGACGCCTACACCCAGGTGATCGTCGAGGGGGTCGGCATCATGGGGTCGTTTAATCAGGCCAAGGACGTCATCCCCGCCCAACTCAGCGACGACGCACCGGTAGTGCGGGTCAAGGGCATTGCGCTGATGGGCGAGGTCAAGGTGACCCGCAAGCCGCCGCCGGGCACTCCGCGCAAGTACTTCGGCACCTACTGATCTGCGGGGCCTCGCCGCGGTGACTGCCGGGGTCAGCCAGAGGCCCGTGGTGGCGCGGTGCTCCCGCGCACGACCAGTTCATAGGCGGCTGGCGCGAAGCTCGCCGGCGGCTCGGCGCCCTGCACCTCAGCAACCAGTTGCCGCGCCGCGGCGCCACCTTGACTGGGCACGTCTTGAGCGCAACTCGTGAGGTCGAACGCGTCGGCGTACTCGTGGCCATCGATGCCGATCACCGAGATGTCCTGCGGGACGCTGAGCCCGGCGTCGAGGACCGCGGAAATCGCGCCGACGGCCATCTCATCGGAGGCGCACACCAGCGCTGTGGGGCGCTCCTGCGACGCGAGCATCTCGCCCACCATGCGCCGGGCCGAGCCCAGCCGATACTCGGCAGGCAAGACCCACCTTGGGTCGACCACAGCGCCGGCTGCCTGAGCCGCCCGCATGAACGCACGCTCACGACGCGTTGCGCCCTCGGAAGTCAGGCTCTCCCGGTCATAGCCACCGAGGAATCCCAGGCGGCGATGACCCAGCTCCAAGATGTGTTCGGTGGCCGTCGTCATGATCGCGTCGTCGTCGACGCCGATGGTGCGCAGGCCGGGAGCGGGCGGCCCGACGGCGATGATCGGGATGTCGAGGGTTGTGAGTTCGAGAAGCTCCGGATCGGAGAAGGTCGTGGCGACCACGATCAATGCGTCGACGCGACGGCGCAGCAGCGACCGCTCGAAAACTCGGGTCACCTCGGCGTGGTTGCGGTCAAGGTCGAAGAGCACGACGTCATAGCCGAGCTCGGCGAGTGCTCGGTCGATCCCTGTCACCACCGAGCTGTAGAACCAGCGATTGAGCGAGGGGACCAGGACCCCGATCGCGTGGTTGCGTCCGATCGATAGCCCCGCGGCCGCGACGGAGGGGACGTAGTCCAGCTGGGCGGCCTTCGCCTGCACCGCCTCGATGGTTTCGGGCGAGACGGTTGGCAGCCCCCGTAGCGCCCGAGAGACGGTGGATTTGGAAAGGCCGAGTTCCCTAGCGATCTGCGTGATCGTGACCATGTAGCCGTCCGAGCCCTTCCGTGCCTGCCCGGGAAGTCCGGCGTGAGGCTGGGGGGATTCTAATGATTGATCGCGCCACTACCGACCACTTACGTCCAGAACCAGATGGTCGTCTCGCCGGGTACTCGGTTGTCGGGTACACGGTTTTCGGGCACGTGTTCGGTGTGCGGTTCAGTCAGCGGGCCACTCGCCAGCGCGATCGCGCCTTCGGGAGCGGCTACCGGCCCGGCGGTGAAGTTGGTGAAGGAGTTCCAGCCATTGGGCCGAGCGAACCAGACCACCTCGTCATTGGGCTCTGCCCGCCAGACGAGATCCTCCTCGGTCTGCCATTGACGCCGCAAAGCCAAGGCCGCGCGATAGAGCTCCAGCGTGGAGCCGGCGGTCCCGGCCTGCACGTCGACGGCGTACTGCGCGAACCAGGGCGGCATAGGGAGGTGCGGTATGCCAGCACTGAAGCCAAACGACTCCCCCTCGGCCGTCCACGGGAGAGGGACCCGAGCCCCGTCGCGGCCCTTACGGGCGCCGGCCTCTCGGAACCAGATGGGATCTTGCAGCGCGCTGGCGGGGAGGTCAGCGACTTCGAAGAGCCCCAACTCTTCGCCTTGGTAGAGATAGACCGACCCGGGCAGCGCCAGCAACAGCATGATGGCCGCCCGGGCGCGCCGCAGGCCACGCTGGTGATCGACCGCGGGCTGGGTTCCTCCGGAGAGCAGCCACTGGTCCAAGTCGGTCTCCTGTGGCACCCCGAAGCGGGAGGCGTGCCGCACGACGTCGTGGTTCGACAACGTCCAGGTGGAGGAGGACTGCGTGAGGCGAGCCTCTGCGAGGCTGGTGGCGATCGTGTGTTGAAAGCTGCGTGCCGACCAGGTCGCGGTCAACAACTCGAAATTGAAGGCCTGCCCCAGCCCCTCGGTCGATGCATACCGGGACCGCCGAGTGGTCGAAACGGCGGCCTCTGCGACGGCCACGCGCGGGGGTGAGTACTCCTCGAAGACCTTGCGCCACTCGCGATAGATGTCATGGACCGCATCGCGATCCACCAGCGGGTGGCTTCCATCCTCGGGGTAGGCCGCCATGTTGCCGATGTCTCCGACCGGGCGGAAGGGCTCGCTGAGGTCCTTCTTCAGGCCGTGCGCCACATCGACCCGGAAGCCGTCGACGCCGCGGTCGGACCAGAACCGCAGGGTGGTGAGGAAGTCCTCGTGGACGTCGGGGTGCTCCCAGTTGAAGTCGGGTTGCTCGGGCGCAAACAAATGGAGGTACCACTGGCCCGGGGAACCGTCGGGGTTGGTGCTGCGGGTCCATGCGCTCTTGCCGAAGTGGCTCGGCCAGTCGTTGGGCGGCTGCTCGCCATTGGCCCCTCGCCCGTCGCGAAAGATGTAGCGCTCTCGCTCCGGGGCGCCCGGACCGGCGGCCAGCGCCGCCTCAAACCACACGTGGCGATCGGAGCTGTGATTGGGCACGATATCGACGAAGATCTTGATGCCCACGGCGTGCAACGCGGCAACGAGCGCATCGAAGTCCTCAAGAGTCCCCAGCCTCGGGTCGACGGCGCGGTGGTCGTCCACGTCGTACCCTCCGTCGGCAAGGGCCGAGGGATAGAAGGGACTGAGCCAGACCGCGTCGACGCCGAGATCACGGAGATAGCCCACGCGTGAAGCGATCCCCCGGAGGTCGCCCACAGCAGTGCCGTTGGAGGCGGCAAACGAGCGCGGATAGATCTGGTAGATGACCGCCTGCCGCCACCAGTCGGCATCGCTCGGGGCCTCCGTGGAAGGCTGCGTCACTTGACGGCCCCGGCCGAGATCCCGGCAATGATCCTGCGCTGCATGAGGAAGTAGAAGATCACGATGGGGATCATCGAGAGCAACAGCCCGGCCATGGCGAGGCCATAGTCCGAGGTGTATTTCCCGTAGAACACGAAGGTCTTCAGCGGGAGCGTCTTTTGGTCGGTCTCGATCAGGACGACTGAGGGCAAGAGGAAGTCGTTCCAGATCCACAGCGCATTGATGATCGACACCGTTGCGGTGACCGGACCCAGCATCGGCAAGATGATCGTGACAAACGTCCGGAACGGCGAAGCGCCGTCCAGCGCCGCCGCCTCATCGAGCGAATACGGGATCGTCATGATGAAGCCGTGGTAGAGGAAGGTGGAGAGTGCGACACCGAAGCCGACGTAAAAGAAGGCAAGGGTGAACTGGTTGCCGGGCAGGTTGAGCCCGCGCTGACCGAAGAGCCCCACGAACGGGATCATCAACGCTTGGAAGGGGACGATCATCGAGGCAACGAGGACCAAGAAGGTCACCTTGGAGAACTTGTTGCGGGCGCGCGCCAAGTAATAGGCCAGCATCGAAGACGTGATCACGATCGCGATCACGCCGAGCACCGTCACGATGAGTGAGTTGCCCAGTGCCCGCCAATAGTCCATCCGCTCGATGGCCTCGGTGAAGTTGGACCACTGCCACACCTCGGGCATGCCGAGGGGGTCGTTGCGGACGGCTCTCTTGTCCTTGACCGAGTTGACGAGAACCATCAAGAACGGGAAGGCATAGAGGACGGCCAGCACGCTGGCCACCAGGAAGAAGAAGAGATGGACGCGCTTGGCCCGCTTCATCGCTCGACCTCGAATCGCTTGGAGATGACCACTTGGGTGACGCCTGCGATGCCGATGACCAAGAACATGATGACGGCCTGGGTCTGACCGGAGGCGAAGTTGCCAAAGCCGAAGGCTTCCTTAAAGACATGCAGTGAGATGAGTTCGGTACTGCGATAGGGATTGCCTCCGGTGAGCGCCAAGTTGAGGTCGTATCCCATGAAGGCGTTGCGCATCGTGAGGAACAGGGAGATCGTGAACGCCTGCGCCATGAGCGGCATTCGGATCCAGAGCAGCGACTGGACGGCATTCGCTCCGTCGATGAGCGCCGCCTCCAGCACTTCGGTCTCGACGTTGAGCAGTGCCGTGACGTAGATGATCATCATGTAACCCGACATCTGCCAGACCGTGACGATCACCATGGCCCAGAAGGCCTTATTGGTGTCCAGGAGCCAGTTATCGGAGAAGATCGGCAGCCCGGTGGCCTTGGCGATCGTCGGGAGCGCCTGCCCAAACAGGAACTGCCAGATCAGGCCGAGGATGACTCCACCGATGAGATTGGGAATGAACAGCGTCGTGCGGATGGCGCCGATGCCGCGCAACGGGATGATGACGAGAAGCGCGAGGGCAAACGCCACGACATTGACCAAGACCAGCGACGCGCCGACATAGGCCAATGTCAGCAGGAGCGAGTCCCAGAACGGCTGGTCTGAGAACACGTCTTGGTAGTTCTGCAGGCCGACGAACTTGGTGAACTCGAAGCCGTTCCAGTCGGTGAAGGTGAAGAACAAGCCTCGGGCGAACGGGATGATCAGGACGAGGGTAAAGATCGCCAGGGGCCCGAGCGCGAAGATCGCGAACTTCTGCACTTCTTGGCGGCGGGTTCTCATCGACATGGAGTCTCCCAATGGTCAGCCGACTTGCCCGGGGCTAAGGGGCCCCGGGCAAGTCGGACTTGATCCTGACAACCTGCTGTCAGGCCGGGCAGGTGTGTGGCCGAATCACTCGACCCAGGCGGCTTGGAGCTCTTCGGCGAACTCTTTCCGATCGATCTTGCCGTCGTAGTACTTCTGAGCAGAAGCGCCGTACTTCTCCTGCAGACCGGCGGGGTAGGAGCTGTTGACCCACTGGAGGGTCTTGCCCTCGGCGATGTAGGTCGCGATTTCCTTCGCCATGAACGTGGCGGGCTGCACGGTGAAGCCGTCGTAGACGGGGATGAAGCTCATGCCGCCATCCTCAACTGGTCCGGACCAGAACTTCTGACCCTCGGGGGTGGTGATGAACCAGGTCAGCACCTTGACGGCCGCTTCCTGCTCCGCCTTGCTGGCCTGCTCGGAGTCGACCATCGCGTAGAAGGGCACGCCCACCGAGATGGAGTCGTTGCCGTAGGCGCCGGCCTCATCGTTGATCGGAACCGGCATGATGCCGAACTCGCCTTCAGGGCTGGCCGTCAGCAGGTTGGGCTCTGCCCAGTTGCCCATGAACCAGAAGCCTGCGTCACCGGCAGCCAGGTTTTCCACACCCAGGTCGTAGTCGGTGTCGGCAATGCTCGCCGAATCGATGGTGTTGGCCTTGAGCAGGTCGAAGGTGTCGAGCCAGGCGGTGAACTCCGGATCGGTGCTCAGGTCCTTCGTGCCGGCCTTGAGCTCGTCGAGGACGGCCATACGTCCTTCGGCCGTGTCAGCAGCATTGGTGTGGTAGATGTTCGTGAAGTGCGCGCCGAGCGACCACCACAGGCCCGAGAAGTGCACGGGGGAGGGGCCCGAATCGCCCACGGCGGTCAGGGCCGCCTCGAGATCGCTCCGAGTGGCGATGGCCTTGGGATCGACGCCAGCCTCGTCCAAGACAGCCTTGTTGTAGAGCAGCCCGAAGGCCTCGGCGGTGATCGGGATGCCGGCCTGCTTGCCGTCGACATTGGCGACGTCCAAGGTGCCGTCGGCCGCCAGATCGGCCAGGGGCTGGCCACTCCAGTCCATGACCTTGTCGGCCAAGTCGGGGATCTCCTGTAGGGCGGTCATGATGGTCGGCGCGTTGCCAGCCTCATACATCGGCGTGACGGTCTGCAGGAACGGCTGATCTTGGGGTGCCTCGATGATCGAGACGTTGACGCAGTCCTTGTTGGAGTCGTTGTACTCCTCGATGGCAGCCGTGAACTGATCTTGGATCTCCACCTTGATGGTGCCGAGCCAGCTGATCTCGGTGACCTTGTCGCAATCTCCTGAGCCGCTGGCCTCCGTGGAGCTGCCGGAGCAGCCCGCGAGGATCGTGGCGGACGCGACGGCGGTCAACGCGAGGCCGACGGTGGCCAAACTCCTGCGGCGTTGAAGTGCCATTGTCATTTCCTCTCTGAGCGGGCGCTGTGTGCTCCCGAAATCTCGTGTTAGTTGCGAACCTAGGGGACTGCAACCGGTTGCGCAACCGGTTGCATTGAGACATATTGGTCACGGTTTGGTCACGACCAGGCGCCACTCAGCCAGCGAACAAGCACCGAAGGATCCCCGAAGATGGCACTGCACAGCTCCGCCGATTGGATCTGGGACTGCTGGACCGCCGACGACGGCCAGCGGTTTCACCTGTTCTTCCTCTGCGCCTCGCGCGACCTGGACGCGGAGGACCGGCACTTCCACGCGCGGGTCGGTCACGCGGTGTCGACCGACTTGGTGTCGTGGGAGCGGCGCGCCGACGCCTTGGTCCCCGGGTCGGGGGGCGCTTCGGGCTACGACAGCCGGTCGGTGTGGACGGGGTCGGTGATCCGCGAGGGGGACGGCTGGCGGATGTTCCGGACTGGGCTCAGCCGGCGGGATTCGGGCTTGGTTCAGCGGATCGGCAGCGACACGTCTCCAGACCTCGACACTTGGGTGCCGGACACCGGCACTCAGTGGCCGCTGGAGGCCGATTCGCGCTATTACGAGCGCTCCCTCGTCGACGAATACTGGCGAGACCCCTGGGTCCTCCGGGACGACGATGGCCTGTGGCACATGTACATCACCGCCCGGGTGCCGGGCGCCGGCGTCGGTCGCGGCGTGATCGGGCATGCGGTGAGCATCGACGGATCTCGCTGGGCAGTGGCGCCGCCGCTGTCAGCCCCCGACCGTTTCGAGCAGGTGGAGGTCATCTCGCTGGCCTGCATCGAGGGGCGGTGGGCGCTGATCTTCAGCTGTCATGGAGCCGAACTCGCTCCTGCGGCCCCCGGTCAGGGCGGCATCTGGAGCGTGCCTATCGAAGGCCCCGGGAAGGCCGTCGACCTCAGCCAAGCGACCCGGTTGACCGACGAGACGCTCTACGCCGGCCGGCTTGTCCACGACCGGGACGGCTCCTGGAAGTTGTTGGCGTTTAGCAACGTCGACGGCACGGGCGCCTTCGGCGGCTGGATTTCCGATCCGGTTCCTGTGCGCTGGGGCCCGGCTGGGTCACTGATAACGTCCTAACAACCTTTCACTACGGATCGTCCGGCACGTCCCTGCCGGTGAAGGAGATAAGAAGACAATGGCAACAGTTACCTTTGAGAAGGCCCAGCGATGGTTCCCAGGGGCAGACGCCCCGACCGTCCCGGGCATTGATCTGGAGATCGGCGACGGCGAGTTCATGGTGCTCGTCGGCCCCTCCGGGTGCGGCAAGTCCACGACCCTGCGCATGCTGGCGGGGTTGGAGGAGGTCAACTCCGGCAAGATCTTTATCGGGGATCGCGAGATCACGCATCTGCCCCCCAAGGATCGCGACATCGCGATGGTCTTCCAGAACTACGCGCTCTATCCGCACATGACCGTCGCCGACAACATGGCCTTCGCCCTCAAGATGGCCAAGGTGCCGGTGGCCGAGCGCAAGGAACGCGTCGCCGAAGCCGCGCGGATCCTCGGGCTGACGGAGTACCTCGATCGCAAGCCGAAGGCGCTCTCTGGTGGTCAGCGCCAGCGGGTCGCGATGGGGCGGGCCATCGTCCGGTCGCCACAGGTCTTTTGCATGGACGAGCCGCTGTCCAACCTCGACGCCAAGATGCGCGTCCAGACCCGCACCGACATCGCCAAGCTGCAATCCGACCTCGGCGTCACGACCGTCTATGTGACGCACGACCAGGTCGAGGCCATGACGATGGGGGACCGGGTTGCGGTCATGAAGCTGGGCATCCTCCAGCAGGTCGACACCCCGCTGAACCTCTACGATCGCCCGGCCAACCTCTTCGTCGCCGGGTTCATCGGCTCACCGCAAATGAACCTGCTCGAAGCCACGGCCGACAACGGCCAGGCGCGCCTCGGGGACTACCTGGTCCCCGTGGATCCGGCTGCTGCCGCGAAGATGCGGGGCAACGTGACCGTCGGTGTGCGCCCGGAGGCGTGGCGCATGGTCGGCAACAACGAAGCCGGTATGCCGGTCAACGTCACCGTGGTCGAAGAGCTCGGCTCCGACGCCTTCGTCTACGGCACCAGCGGGGTCGCCGGCACGCCCAACAACGTGATCGTGCGGGTGGGTGCGCGCGACTCGGTCAAGAAGGGCGACACCATCTACGTCACCACCGATCCCCGCAACGTCCACGTCTTCGACACCGACACCGGCGACCGCCTAAGCGACTAACCCCCCTGCCGAGCGGGCACTTAGGCGCGGTCGGCGCAGTGCCGGATCACGTCGGCATACCGCGCGAAGAGTTGCGGCGGGAGGTCGTGGCCCATGCCGTCGATAAGCACGAGTTCGGCGCCCGGGATGGCCGCGGCCGTAGCCCGGCCGCCGGACACGTGCACCATGCGGTCGTGCGTGCCGTGGATGACGGCGGCTGGGATCCGCAGGCTACGCAGCTGCTCGCTGCGATCGGTCTGGGTGACCGTGGCGAGCATCTGCCGCAACACGCCCTGCGCTGAGAAGCCTCGATCGAAGGTTTCCTCCGCGCGCTGGTGAATCTGTGCGTGGGTTTGGGGGAAACCGGGAGATCCGATCATCTGCCACAGCGCGGCAGAGGCTTCGACGTAGGCCGCCCGGCCGGGACCGCGGGGAGCGATCAGCGTGGGCAGCAGCTTGGGGCTCTGCCAGCCGACGGTACGCCGGCCCGTCGAGGCCATGATCGAGGTCAGCGAGCGCACCCGTTGCGGCTGGGTGACCGCGAGCGTCTGCGCGATCATGCCGCCCATCGATGCGCCGACCAGGTGTGCGGACTCCCAGCCGAGATGATCCATCAGCCCGGCGGCGTCTTCGGCCATGTCGGCGAGGGTGTAGGGCGGCTTGACCGGGCGGCCGGCGAAGCCGCGCAGGAGCGTGACCCGAGCGACCCGCTCCTGGAACTTGGTGGAGCGGCCCGTGTCGCGGTTGTCGTAGCGGACCACGCAGAAGCCCATCCGCGCCAACCGGGCGCAGAGATCGGAGTCCCACCAGGTCATCGGCCCGCCCAGCCCCATGATGAGGAGCAGCGGCTCGGCGGCCGGGTCGCCGAACATCTGATAGCAGATCTCCACCCCGGCGCCCGATCCGGCGGTGGGGGGCAGGGGTGCAAAGAGTTCCTCGGAGACGTCCACGGCAGCGGCGGAAGGCTTTGCTGGGCGATCGGATGGGTCA